>NZ_RQVA01000001.1:0-171881 GCF_003992255.1 Veillonella sp. CHU110
AAGAATAGCACTAGCTATTTAGATAGCTAGTGCTAAGAACTTTTTATATGAGCAGCCCCCACATTTGACAAAGAGCCTAAAAGAAAACACTTCTTATCAAAGCAGCAAGAAGTGTTTCACATAACTATCATATTATTTTTGTAAAGTTTGACGATTTTCTTTTAAAGATTCTAATGTTTTTTCTAAATTAGATTCTACATATTTGAAAACATCACTAGCATATTGTATAGAACTATTTTTCAATTCTTCAGAAGATTTATTAGCTTCTGCAATAATATGGTTTGCATGCTCTTGTGCTTGTTTTACCAATTCACTTTCTTCTGTCAATTTTTGAATATATTCTTTTGCTTGTGCTACTAAAGCTTCTGCTTGTTGTTGGCCTTCTGCAATAATACGATCTCTTTCAGCAACAATGCGACGAGACTCTTCTAATTCTAGTGGAAGGGATTCTGTCAATGCGTCTACGAGGCGCATGATATCCTCTTCTTCTATCATTTTCTTATTTGTTAAAGGCATATGACTGCTAGTTTCAATCAAATTTTCCAATTCTTCTAATAACTTTTCTGTTTTCATGATATCCTCCTAGTTTAATTTTATATATTAAATTTACTTTCTAACGCTTCTTTCACTGCTGGTGGTACTAATCCTTCTAATTTTCCACCAAATTTAGCAAGTTCACGAATCCCTGTAGAACTCACAAAGGAATATTTATTATTCGTCATAATAAATACAGTTTCAATATCATCATCTAAAAATTTAGAAAACAAGGCTCTCTGGAATTCATATTCAAAATCACTCAAGGCTCGTAACCCGCGAATAATAATATGACCGTCGCGAGATTTGACATAGTCATTCAATAATCCTTCACCGAAATCAACTTCTATATTAGGAATATGAGCCACTGACTGTCGAATTAAATTCGCTCTTTCTTCTAATGTGAACAAGTAGTTTTTATTTGGGTTTTCTGCGATGAGCACAACGAGCTTATCTACTAATTTACTAGCCCTCTCAAAAATATCTACATGTCCATTCGTAACTGGATCAAAGCTACCAGGACACACGCCGATTCTCATAGTATACGTCCCTTTCTACACTTGCTTGCACAAAAAATCTACACGGGTATACCCAGCTGATAAAGATTTTATAATATTCCATTTAGGCAATATATTTAATGCTTCATCCTTATGACGCTCTATAATTAGTATGCCATCATCACTCAGTAAATCTAGGTGATCTACCATATCTAATGTTTTTTTTACATACCCTTTTTCATAAGGAGGATCTGAAAAAATAAGATTAAACTGTTGACCTTGTAGTCGACTAAGAGCAGACTCCATTGTGGATTTTACGATCTCTAGTCGTTCTTCCACCTTACAATGTTGAGCATTTTTACGAATACAATCACTTGTTCGGGTGTCGATGGCAATAGCCTTCTTAGCGCCTCTACTCAGCGTTTCGATAGCAAAGGCACCAGTACCAGAAAAGATATCTAGTACGTGAGTCTCAAAAAATCCTCTGCGACTCTGTATAACATTGCATATACTCTCGCGCACACGATCTTGTGTAGGCCTTGTATCTATTCCTTTTGGTGCTTGTATGGTATGCCCTTTAGCTGTACCTGAAATTATTCTCATACGCTTTTATTACCTATTACTCGTATATTCTACATGATTTTATGATACCGTACAATATACATTTCTTAATTTATGTAGATATCCCTAATTATTTTTTATAACTTCTTGCTTTACATCGCGCATCATTAATCGATGCAACATTTCAATAGGCGAAACTTGATTATATAACACCTCATACAAAGCATTTGTAATCGGCATTTCCACCGCATTTGCTTTCGCTAAATCATAAATAATTCTAACTGCAAAAAATCCTTCCACTACCATCTGGGACCGATGTATAATCTCGTCCATAGTTTCCCCATTCGCTAGCTTTTGCCCTGCTCGTCGATTTCTACTATGAGGACTCATGCACGTCGCAATCAAATCTCCCATACCTGAAAGACCCGCATATGTTTCTGCCTTCGCACCCATAGCAACACCAAACTTTGTTATTTCATGAAGTCCCCTGGTGAGCAAAGTAGCCAGCAAATTATCTCCTAACTGCATACCATGTGCAATACCAGCAGCTAAGGCAATAATATTTTTTGTAGCTCCTCCAAGTTCTACGCCAATTACATCTGTATTGCCGTATACTCTGAATGTAGCACTGCCTAATGCCTCTTGTAGTATGGAAATAGCCTCTTCACTATGACTAGCTATCACTGTAGCAGCTGGTAAGTCACGCCCCACTTCCTCAGCATGATTAGGCCCAGATAAAATAGCCATCGCTTTTACTAGGTTTCCAACTTCTTCTTCTATCACTAAGGATAATCGTTTTTCACTTTCTTTTTCAAGTCCTTTAGAGCAACCAACAACAATCATGTCTTCGCGCAACCATGCTTTTAATTCTTGTAAGGTACTCCGTACATAACTAGAAGGGGTAACCATAAGAACTACCTGAGCCCCTTCTAATGTCTTTTTATACGAATGTTGAAAGTCTAATGTGTTGGGTAATACTACATCAGGTAAGTATGGATTGATACGATATTCACGCAAATATTTTGCCTTTTCTTCGGTTCGACAGTACATGGTCACCTCATGACCTGCAGCCAATCCCTTTAAGGCCAATGCAGTGCCCCAGCTACCTGAACCTATAACAGCTATTTTCATGGTGAATCATCCTTTTTTATACGTTTGACAGCCAATTCTTTACCTTGTAATAGACGAACTATATTTTCTCTATGTCTAAATACTACAAATGCAGCAGCTATGCCTCCAAATATAATGTAAGGAACTGGCTCTGCCATAACATACATCAACACTGGAACTAATACAGCTGCAACGATAGAGCCCAGCGATACAAAAGATGTAAATTTAACAATCACAGCCCATACAGCAAAACAGATTGCTGCTACCACAGGTGATAAGGCAATGAGCACGCCTAATCCTGTGGCTACACCGCGACCACCTGAAAACTTCAAGAAAATAGACCAATTATGTCCAATCATTGCACATAATCCACCTGCAATCATCCATTCAGGATTGGGGTAAAATAATAGCACACCTAATGCACCTTTACCCGCATCTCCTAAAAATACTGGCAATGCAGCTTTCAACCCTAGCACTCTAAATGTATTGGTCGCTCCAATATTTTTGCTTCCATAATTACGCACATCTGTTTTGAAAAACAACTTTCCAATGATAAGACCTGTGGGTATCGATCCTATGACATAAGCCGCTAATAAGAGAACGGCAATTTCCATGGTTATCATTCTTCATCAGTTCCCTTCTTGCCACGTAATACTAGGCGAATTGGAGTACCTTCAAACCCAAATGATTCGCGTAAACGGTTTTCCAAGAAACGCATATAAGAGAAATGAATCAAATCCGGCTCATTCACAAACAGAATAAATGTAGGCGGTTTCACACTTGCCTGCGTCATGTAATAAATCTTAGGAATTCGACCGCCACGAGATGGCACTGGATTTACTGTTTGTGCATCGGACAACAATTGATTCAACACGCTTGTAGAAATGCGCATGTGCTGTTGTTCTGATACATATTTTATGAGTTCTGCTAATCGATGAACACGTTGTTTGGTCAACGCAGAAGCAAATAGAATTGGCGCATATCGTAAGAAGGCCATTTCATCATAAATATCTTCTGTAAAACGCAATGTGGTTTTATCATCTTTTTCCACAAGGTCCCATTTATTAACAACAATAACTAATCCTTTACCTGATTCATGAGCATAGCCAACGATTTTTTTATCTTGCTCTGTCACACCATCTGTAGCATCTAATACTAACACCACGATATCAGAACGATCGATAGCACGCAAAGAACGAACAATACTATATCGTTCCACTGGCGCATCAATACGAGATTTACGTCGCATACCCGCTGTATCAATTAACACAAAATCCTGTCCATCATGACTCCAATGAGTATCAATCGAATCCCTCGTGGTCCCAGCCACATCACTAACGATAACTCGTTCTTGACCTAACAATGCATTTGTTAAAGACGATTTACCCACATTTGGACGACCAATGAGGGCTACATGAATTGTATCTTCATCTTCCTCACTCTCTCCTTGTGGAGGAAAGTGCTTCACTACATCATCAAGTAAGTCCCCTAAATTCATTAAGTTCTTTGCTGAAATACCAATCGGGTCGCCAATACCTAAATTATAGAATTCATAAATATTAGCTTCTTGGTTAACGCTATCAATTTTATTAACAACTAAGATGACAGGCTTACCACTTGCTCGCAATAAGTTAGCTACTTCTTCATCGGCAATCGTAATCCCTTGTTTACCATCTACAACAAATAGAATTACATCTGCTTCTTCAATAGCCAATTGTGCTTGGAAACGCATCATCTTTGGAATCTCATGGCTGTCAGCAGTGATGAACTCAATCCCACCTGTATCGATCATAGTAAACTCTCGTTGCAACCATTCTGCATCGAAGTAAATTCGATCACGTGTCACACCTGGAATATCTTCTACAATGGAAATGCGTTTATTCACAATAGCATTAAATAATGTAGACTTACCTACATTGGGGCGCCCTACGACTGCTACTAATGGTTTTGACATTCTTTCACCTCATATCGTAACTCCCATCACGGGAGATCTAACACATAATTTATCACCTTATATTGTAACATATAAACGAGCGCAAAAAAAGAACAGTAAACCCAATGGATTTACTGTTCTTACATATGAAATTATTCAGCTTCTTCTTCAGTCGCTACTGGTTCCATTAACTCAGTTAATTTTAAACCTAATTTCTTTTCTTCTTTGTTGAAGGAAATAACTTCTACTTCTACTTCTTGACCGCGGCTTAAGTAGTCTTCTACTTTCGCATTGCGTTGTTTAGTCACTTGAGAAATGTGAAGTAAACCTTGAATGTCATCATTAATAGCAACGAACGCACCGTATTGAACTGTACGAACAACTTTACCAGTTACAACATCACCTACATGGATAGTTTCTTCTGCAACATCCCATGGGCTTTTTGTTAATGCTTTTAAAGATAAAGAGATTTTGCTGTTTTCTTCATCAAAAGATTGTAATTTAACGTCGATTTCTTGACCTACAGCTAACACGTCTTCAACGCGTTTAATTTTTTGCCAAGAGATGTCGGAAATATGAAGCAAACCTTCGATGCCTCCGATATCAACAAATGCGCCATAAGGCATGATTTTACGTACAGTACCTTTGTAAGTACCGCCAACTTCTACGTTTGCTAAAGCTTCTTTTAATTTAGCTTGGCGTTCCACTTCAAGTACTTCACGACGAGAAAGAACCAAACGGTTTTTCTTTTCTTCAACTTCAAGTACTTTAGCTTCGAATTCTGTACCTACTAAGTTATCAAGGGATTTTACGAAATGTACATCACCTTGGGAAAGTGGAATAAAACCACGTAAAGACTTAACAGTTACGACTAAACCTGCAGGGATTGCATCCACACCTTTACAGATGATTGGTTCATCTTTTTCTTGTGCTTCAATAACATATTGCCAATCTTCATCTTTAGCCAAACGAGTGATAGAAAGATAGATAGGGCTATCTTCTTTGATGTGGTTAAGGATAACAGCTTTGATTTTGTCTCCTAAATGTAACACATCTTTTGCAGAAGCTGGAGTTGGGTAAGCAATTTCTTTTTTCTCTAATTGCGCTTCTGTTTTATAGCCGAAGGATACATATGCACGTTCGTCATCGATTTGTACAACTTCCCCTTCAATCACATTACCTTTCTTAAATTCTTCTGCTTGCGCTTCTGATGCTGCAAATAATTCTGCAAAATTTTCCATCGTCTGAATGACCTCCTTAATTATCCAGTCTGGTGTCGATGCACCAGCCGTTACTCCTACTGTTGTGACGCCTTTCAACCACGCCAGTTGTATTTCAGTAGCAGTTTCGATGTGGTATGTAGTACACCCTACATCACGACATACTTCTGCTAATCTAGTCGTATTGCCCGAGTTTTTACCCCCTACCACGATCATTAGATCCACTTCCTTTGCTAAGGCTACTGCCGAATTTTGACGTTCTTCTGTGGCTTGGCAAATTGTTTTGAAAATCTTCTGATCATTAGATTTTTGTTCTAATATTTTTATTATACTTTGAAACTTAAATTGTGAAAAGGTAGTTTGTACTACAACTCCGATTTTTTCCACGAATTGAATATTTTTAGCATCCTCTTCTGTTTCTACAATGATACCTTTATTTCCAGCCCATAGATTGATACTTTTTACTTCAGGATGCTTTTTCTCTCCTAAAATGACCAAGGTTAAGCCTTCCTCTACTACGGACTTGGCATCTCGTTGTGCCTTCTGTACATGTGGACAAGTCGCATCTATCACTGGGAGTCCTCTACTTTCAGCCTCTTCATAAATTTCAGGTCCTACACCATGAGAACGTATAATGATAGTTCCTTCTTCCACATCCCCTAATTCATTAATTGCATATACACCATTGCTCTCTAATTTACCAACCACTTGTGGATTGTGAATAATAGGGCCTAATGTATAGCTTACATCTTTGGAGTCTGCTGCTTTTTCTGCCATGGTAACAGCTCGTTTCACTCCATAACAAAAGCCACAGTTCTCTGCTAATCGTATTGTAAACATAGTTTTCCTCTAGTTATATTTTCCTGCTTTATAATCATCAATCATCGTTTGAATCGCCTCTTTTACAATGGCATTCACATCAGCAATGGCTTCTACTGTAGGCTTCGCTTTTTTTATTACAATTGGTTTTCCAATAATAACAGCTACCTCACCACGAACCATTTTATCACTGCCAACAATTGCCAACGGAACTACAGGTACTCCTGTACGCAATGCCATCGAGGCTACACCATCATGAAAACGACCTAAAGAATCACCTTTTTGTCGTGTTCCTTCTGGAAAAATACCAAGCATTAAATTATTTTTTAATAAATTCATAGCATGGCGAATAGCAATTTTATCTACCCCTCCACGACGAACTGGAAAAGCACCTAGCCATGAGCATACAGCTTTAGAAATTGGATTTCTAAAAAGTTCTTCTTTTGCCATAAAATTCACATGTCGAGGTAGTGCAAAACCACAAAGAGGTGGATCATTATTACTTTTATGGTTAGGGGAAATAATTACAGGACCTTCTTTGGGTACATTCTCTCTGCCATATACTTTTGTTTTATACCACCAGCCATAGACAATCGTAAAAGCAGATCTCCATAAACACTCAGAAAATCTATCCATGACGTTCTCCTTTTTCAGCATTTCTGATTAATTCTGTCAATTTTTGTACAGTTTCTTCAATGGACAAATGATCTGTTTCCACAACAACTGCATCGTCTACACAAATGAGTGGAGACTCTTTTCGTTCCATATCCATTGTATCTCGGTCAGCCACTGTGCGACACACCTCTTCTAGAGTAATATCTTCCTTATCTTTTAACTCTAACCAACGACGATGTCCACGTGTTTCTACAGAAGCCGTTAAATACACTTTTAATTCAGCATCTGGCAATACTACGGATCCAATATCTCGACCATCTAATATCACACCGCCTACACTCGCCATGCTGCGTTGCATCTCTACTAATTTCGTGCGCACTGCTTTTTGAGCTGCTACTTGCGATACATGACTCGTTACATATTGTGTACGAATTTCTTTAGATACATCACGATTATTTACTAATACTCGTAAACCATCTTCCACTGGCACTAGTTGCAATTCAATATGATCTAATGCAGCTTTCACTGCAGCTGTATCAGAAATTTCAATCTCCTGATCTAACAAAGCCCAAGTAATGCCTCGATACATAGCTCCCGTATCGATATACAAATAGCCTAATTGTTTAGCCACAATTTTAGATATACTACTCTTTCCTGCCCCTGCAGGTCCATCAATAGCTACTGAAATTCGTCGATTCATTATGCTATGTCTCCTTCTGCTGCATGTGTAGCAGCCACATATGCTGTAGAAAATGCAGCTTGTAAATTATATCCCCCGGTGAATGCATCAATATCTAAGACCTCTCCAGCCATATATAAACCTTGTACTAGTTTAGACTGCATTGTTTTAGGATCTACTTCTTTCACAGAAATACCACCTGCTGTTACAATCGCTTCTGCAATCGGTCTAGGACGATGAACCGATAATCTCATATCTTGTATAGTATCTACTAATCGCAAGCGCTCTTCTTTTGTAATATCATGAATAGCCTTCGTGCCTTCAATCTTGGCTAATTGACAAATAACTGGGATAAGTTTTGTTGGTAATAAGCCTTTCAAAACATTTAGTAATTGCTTATTTTGAGCTTCAGAAAAATCACGTTGTACTCGTTTATCCAATACTTCGCGGGTTAAAGCTGGCTTTAAGTTGATGGAAATCTCAATCGGTTCAACTTTTTTCTTTAGCAATTTAGTCACAGTATGCGACGCAGATAATATGATAGGACCAGTAACGCCAAAGTGAGCAAAGAGCATCTCTCCAAATTGCTTTGTTTGTACCTTATTTTTTGCAATAATAGAGACTTCGACATTTTTTAAGCTAAGCCCCATAATATCTTTTACCCAAGATTCTTTTGTTTCCAAAGGAATCAAGGATGGTCGTAATTCTACAATGGAGTGTCCCACTGTTCTTGCCAATTCATACCCATCACCAGAAGATCCAGTTAAAGGGTAAGACATACCACCTGTAGCAATGATAGCAGCATCACAAGTATACTTCCCTTTATTAGTAACAACACCTTGTATATGTCCATCTTGTACAATGAGATCTGTAACGGATTCCTCCAAATGTAATGTGCCCCCTAATTTACGGTACGCATCAATAAATGCATTGCGTACATCTAAGGCTTTATCAGACTCAGGGAATACTCTCCCTCCTCGTTCTACTTTTGTCGGTACGCCCCATGAATGTAGCATTTGAATGACATCTTCATTTGTCCATTGTTGATATGCACTATACAAGAACTTACCATTACCTGGTGTTTGTTTAATAAAATCTTCAATAGGTGCTGCATTCGTTACATTACAACGTCCTTTTCCTGTAATGCCCATTTTCAGTCCCACCATTTTCATTTTTTCAATGATTCTTACAGAGGCTCCTAATTGAGCGGCACGAACTCCTGCCATAAGGCCTGCGGCCCCACCACCAATGACAATAATTTGTTTCATACGTATCCTTACTTAATCGCCTGTAACTGTTTCACTTCTTCTCTCGTCAATCGTCGGAAAGCGCCCCGCTTCAACCCTTTCAGGTTTAATCCAGCATAGTTAATCCGTTTTAAATTGTGGATCGAATAGCCAAAATGTTCAAACATGCGACGAACTTGACGATTGCGGCCCTCATGTATCGTAATTTCTACGGTAGTAAGACCTGTTTTTCCATTAAACCCATAGTCTGTAATTTCACAAGGCGCCGTCAAACCATCTTCTAGAGTAATCCCCACAGCTAACTGTTCTAAATGTTCATCAAGTACGCGTTCTTTTACTTTCACTTCATAAGTTTTAGTAACACCTTTGGAAGGATGTGCCAAATTTTGTGCCATAGTGCCATCATTGGTCAATAACAACAGTCCCTCTGTATGATAATCTAAACGCCCTACCGGATATATACGAGCTTTTACGTCTTTAATATAATCCATCACAGTTTTACGCCCTTCTGGATCTGTAATTGATGTAATCACACCTTTAGGTTTATTAAAAATATAATATTCCAATGCTTCCGGTTCCAACAATTGTCCATCTACCTTCACACGATCACGTGTAGGATTCACCTTGGCTCCTAATTCCTTGACATACTTTCCATTGACCAATACTTTTCCTGCTGTAATCAATTCTTCAGCTTTACGTCGTGATGCAACTCCACAACGGGCTATATATTTTTGTAAGCGTTCTAATTCCATATTATACGCCTCCTTCTTTGTCTATTTCTATATCATCAGTGAACACCATAGATTGCTGTAGCTCTTCCAAAGAATTGGCCCCTACGATTCTCAAAAAATTTTCTGATGTACCATAAATAACAGGGCGTCCAATCGTTTCCTTCCGTCCTAATTCAATAATCATATCACGTGCTAGCAACTGTTTTAATACTTTTTCACAGTTCACACCTCGGAACTCTTCAATTTCACCTTTTGTTATGGGCTGTTTGAAAGCCACTACAGCTAATGTTTCCATAGCAGCTCCAGATAATTTTTCATCACGATGGCGAATCTTTCCGACGAATTCACTACACTCTTGCGCACTCACCAACTCGATGCCTGCTGCACTTCTACGAATACGAATACCTCTTCGTTCTCGGATAAGAAGTTCCTCATAAGCAGCCACAACATCTTCTATTTCCGGTATATACACTTCAAAAATATCCGACAAGGTATCCATTGACAATGGCGAGGCTGCTGCGAACAACACAGCTTCTAACTGATGAAATTCCACTCCACTCATCGCATTTCTTCCTCTCCAACACCTTCTACAATTATACTATATACATCGTGATCTCCCACAATAATTCTAAGTAATTGTCGCTTCATTAATTCTAAAAGGGCTAAAAAAGTTACTACTCCTTCTTCTTTAGACGTAGCCTTTTCAAATAATTCCATACAGGATACTTGCTTCCCTCTAGTCACTAACAACACATCTTCAATGCCTTGTTCTAATGTATATTCTTCTCGCTCCAGAGTCACCTTAGGCACATCTATCTCAGGTCGATTATATCGTTCTTGTACTTTTTGAAAGCATGCCACTAAGGCATCCCACTCGACTGAACACACCACATCGAGCCCAATTTCACTTAGCTCTTCTGGCCGATTAAATACATAGGAACCTTCTGCTACTCTTTCATCGAGTACCAAGGTTAATTCTTTAATTCTTTTAAATTCAACCAAGCGATTGACCAATTCATCTCTTGGATCGTCTATCGTTTGTTCATCATTTCCATTTGATTTAGGGAGTAATAGTCTTGACTTAATTTGCAATAAAGTAGCTGCCATCACTAGAAACTCGCTACTATACACAATATCAAATTGATTCCAAGTATTTAAAATTTCCATATATTGAGATGTGATATGAACAATAGGAATATCATAAATATCAATTTGATTTTTTTCAATCAAATGCAACAGTAGGTCCAAAGGCCCTTCAAAAATATCTAATTTAAAGTCGTAGGTATTCATGAATAGTCCTCTCTACTAAAAATAAGGCATGGCTTTCACCACACCTTGTATGAAAAAATTGCATTTCCAATTCGAAACGGTTAGAATAATACATAGACATACTAGTGTATGTATCTACTAAATATTATAAATGATATGAGGGAAAATTGCTACACCCAGAAAGAGAGGCGACAATATGCATCGTCAAAGATGGAAGCAGCTCGGTCTGTATACCATCGTGTCCACCATCATCGGAGTGGCACTATTTTATATTTATGAACCTATTACCCTAGGATTTGATTGGGAGGACATATTAACATTATTTCTTCCATCTATCTTAGGCCTCACAGTGTTACAATGCCTGATCAGAAGTTCTTTTACAAAAGGATATATGTTCGGTCACGGTCTTGTCGGAATTAGTTGGGCTTTAACATTTCCCCTTTTATTTCACTGGTCCTATGAAAAACCATTTTATTTTTACGAGTTTGCCAATGACTTTTTATTTGGATTAGTCATTTTCTGCTTTCTGACCGCTACTCATTATTGGTTACGTCAATGGAGGAAAGCAAGACAGGTTTGGGCTATTGGATATAGTGTATTAGATATTATATTACTCATTATCCCTGCGGGACAAATTGGGTATTATCTATCGACTTGGCATTGTATTACGCCTGCTACTATGATGGCTCTGTATCAAACAAATCCAGAGGAAGCTTTAGGGTTTGTCAAGAACATTGTCGGTGTTGGTGGCATCATCGGTGTGATTATAGGCACTCTATTACTGCTCGGTATATTCTATTACCTGAATGTACGAGGCACTGACAAGATTGATGAAGATAATTTCTTCAATGATTTTTTTAAACGATATAATACTGATATGAAATGGCTCCTTTCCATCATCCTTATCATCTATGGTGGATATTATATACTTCCTCAAACAGATATCGTAAGTAACTGGCTTGGAGTAGAAGCCTACATGAAAGAGCTTCAAACCTATAACGATAAACATGTCAACGTGTATGAAAATTTACAATTATCTACAACAGAAACAGCTGCACAAAAAACACCTGGAACCATCATATTAGTCATTGGTGAATCTTCTTCTAGAGATTACATGAAAATGTATACGCCAGACTTTCCTTATGATGATACACCTTGGCAAGGTTCCTTATATGCAGATCCTAATTTTAATGTGTTTAAACATGCCTATTCTTCCTATGTACAAACCGTTCCAACACTTGAAAGAGCGTTAACAGAACGCAACCAATATGATGATAAACCATTCTTTGACTCCACTACAATTATTGACGTAGCAAAAAAAGCTGGATATCATACATCATGGTTATCGAACCAAGGCGTATATGGAGAATATGATACAGCTATCTCTTTAATTGCAAAAGCTAGTGATACCCCACGATGGGCGCATGAATCTTACTCCTTCTCTGATCAATATGACGGTGCCTTACTGCCACTCTTAAAGGATGTAAAGCCAAATCAAAATAATTTCATTGTGATCCATATCATGGGTAGTCATATCTACTATAATGACAGATATCCGCATGAATTTAGCAAATGGAAAAAAGGTCCTAATCCAGATGGCATTGAAGCCTATGCTAACAGTCAATTATATACAGATTGGTTGTTACAAGAAATCTATACCTATGCTAAAGATAACTTAAACTTACAAGCTATGGTATACTTCTCTGATCATGGCGAAAATATTAAAACATCTCACAATCCTGATATTTTTAACTTTGGTATGACAAGAATTCCTATGTGGGTATACTTATCCCCTACTTACAGAAATGCATATCCAGATACAGCTAATACTTTAAAAAATCACGAAACACAGTATTTCACTAATGATTTATTGTATGATATGCTCGTAGGCATACTGCATGCTCCATCAGCCAATTATGATGTGACTCGTGACTTCTCAAACAAAGCGTATCGTTTTAATGCTAATAATTTAACAACTATGTTAGGACAACAACCATTGTCCAATGATCCTGAAGGAAAGTAGTGTTTCTTTAATTCAATACTACATACTTTATATAAAAATAGAGGAAAGTTGATACTTTTTGATCAACTTTCCTCTATTTTATTTAGAGCTATTTTGTTACAGCCCCTTTTTCTATATGTTATTGCCCACTATAAAAAGTGCCTCTAGAATCTTGATGTGTTACTTTCAATTTCTGAAACAATTCCATCTTCTCAAAGTCCTTTTGGTGCTTTCTCGGCACATAAATCAATGCCTTTTGTAATCGATCAGCATTAGATAACAACTCTTTAGAGCTTATCTTAGGCATAATATTTTTACCAGTATCCCATACATCACCATTGTCACTATCATCAATTAAAGCTGTATTTCTACCTAAATAATACGTTAATGATGTTTGGTATGTACCGTATTGATATACATCTGCTGGAGTATTTCCTTCAATACGATTCACTATAATTGCCAATGGCTTTCCAGACTGCCCTTCTACAATTGGTACAATAGACGGCGCTAAAGATATGAAAAATGCAATGGCACTTAGGCAAATTCCATAAACCAACGCAGTTCCAGTTCTCTTCATAGCAGCATAGATAAGCCCAACAATAGATACTACCACTGACACCCATAACCACGAGCTATTGATCTGTTCCATTTGAGTTCCTACCGCAGCCAAAGCTAATAAAACCGGAAATGAGCTTAGTGCGTATAAAACAAAGACTTTCAGAGTCATTCGTGATTGTTCGTATCGTTCTAAACAAGCATGTATACCCATACCCGTCCATAATGTTAAAGGAATCATCATGATAAATGTATAGGTTAAATATTTAGTGGCCATGCACGTATAAAACAAAACAGTCCCTACTAGCCAAAAGATAGACCAATACCATATATAGGTATGCTTTTGCTCATTCAACCCACGCAAAGTAAAACTAGTCCAAGGAAGCATCGCAACAGGCAATAAGATAAGGTATAAATACCACCAGTTACGAGTCGGATGTTCCGGCACAGTCGCTCTTGTTACATTATGCAGTCCCAAGAATCCATTGATAAATGCTTCACCATGCGTTACATACATATATCCGTACCAAGGAGCAACAACAGCTATAAATGCCAAGATTCCTTTCCATGAGAATACATATTTGAACCAATCCATCCGTCGATTTAATAGAACATAGAGAACCAATATAATCCCCGGCAATACGATTCCCACAGGTCCCTTCGTCAATACAGCGAGTCCAGCACAAATATAAGCATATACCATATGGCAATGACTTTCATCGGTAATTCCTCGATACAAATAATAGAAAATACCTAACGAAAATAATAATAAGTACCCATCTGTAAGAACAGCATGGCCAATATACCAATATTCTAATGCAGTTCCTAAGGCAATACTACTCCATAGAGCAATACGCTCTACTTGATAGATAGAAAGAGCTACTCGATACATAGCTAACACAGTCATCGTAGAAACTACTACTGAAGGAATCCTAGCCGCTAAATCTGAAACACCGAACACGGAAAAGGAAGCAATCAATCCCCAATAAGCCATAATTGGTTTATCGAACCAATAGATATCATAAATCATAGGAGATAAGTAGTCTCCATGTTTCATCATAGTCACTGCTGACAAAGCATAGTTAGATTCTACTGTATCAGTAATCGGTAACGCCCATGCCATCCACAGATAAAATAAAAACGTGACAACACCTAGTAGGCTAAATCGCTTCCAAGACACTGTTTGCTGCATATAAAAACCTCATTTATAACATATCACAATATGTTTCCTATCATACGTACAATGAACCATGCTAAAAATAGTATCACTAACCCAGTAAATAAATATTTAGCTAATAAAAAAAGTATTGTTAGAATTGCAATAAATCCCAACGCTAAGCCCACTTTCCATTTCCAGCTAATGGCATTCCATAGTATAGTCTTTACATTAGGCATCGTATAATATATTTTTTCTTGATTGGATGACTCATGATGAGGAGCATCATAAGGACGCCCCTCTTCATCGATCGTAGTTCCTTCAAAATTGCGTAGCTCTTCTTCTGAAAGAACTCGTGTTCCTTCTTCATATTTCTGTTCTTGACTCATAGTCACTCCTATAGAGCTTGTAAATGTTTCTCCAACAATTCATTCACCACGCCAGGATTTGCTTTACCCTTGGAGGCACGCATGACTTGACCTACCAAGAATCCGATAGCTTTACCTTTACCAGATTTGAAATCTTCCACAGATTTTGGATTATCTGCAATGACTTGTTTTACAATTTCTTCAATGGCTCCAGTATCAGTGATTTGCACTAAGCCTTCTTCTTCTACGATTTTATCTGGATTTTTACCAGTTTCAAACATTTTGACAATGACTTGTTTTGCAATTTTACCAGAAATTATACCTTTTTCAATTAAGCCAATCATAGCTGCCAATTGTTCTGGTTGTACTTTGCTATCTGCATAGGAAATGTTCGCATCGTTCACAAGTTTTGCCAAATCACCAATAATCCAATTAGATGCAGTTTTGGCATCAGCTCCAGCCTCTACGACAGCATCGAAATAGTCCGCTGTAGCACGTTGACTTGTCAATGTACGAGCATCTTCACTAGATAAACCATAGGCTTCCATAAAGCGCTGCTGTTTCGCTTCTGGCAATTCTGGTAAGGATTGACGGATTTCTTCCACATAGTTAGGATCAACTACGATAGGTACCAAATCTGGTTCTGGGAAGAAACGGTAGTCATTTTCCTTCTCTTTCTTACGCATGGAAAGAGTAATCCCCTTGCTATCATCCCAAGTACGTGTTTCTTGTACAATTGTTTCTCCATCTTCCAAAGCTTCTGCTTGACGAAGTGCTTCGTATTCGATACCTTTTTGGATACCTGTTAAAGAATTCATGTTCTTAATTTCAGTTTTTGTTCCTAATTTTGTTTCTCCTACTGGGCGGATAGAAATGTTCGCATCACAACGCAAACTGCCTTCTTCCATACGTCCATCAGAGACACCTAGGTATTGTACAATGGCACGGATTTTATCCACATATTGACGTGCTTCTTCGCCAGAACGAAGATCTGGTTCAGACACGATTTCTAACAATGGTACACCTGTACGATTGTAATCTACATTAGAGCTATCGGAGCTAGAAATAGTAGCACCACTATGGACTAATTTCCCTGCATCTTCTTCCATGTGGATACGGTTGATACGAATGCGACGAGTTTCCCCATTCACTTCTACATCTAGATGACCATTTACGCAGATAGGCAAGTCAAATTGAGAGGTTTGCCAATTTTTAGGCAAATCTGGATAGTAATAGTTTTTACGGTCAAATTTATTGAATAGTACGATTTCGCAGTTTAATGCCAAACCGACTTTGATAGCATATTCCAACACTTTTTGGTTAAATACAGGCATGGTACCTGGCAAACCTAAGCAAGTTGGACATACATGTGTATTGTGATCGCCCCCGAAGGCCGTTGTACAGGAGCAGAAAATTTTTGAATTTGTTTTCAGTTCAGTATGAACTTCAAGGCCTACGACTGTTTCATATTTCATAGTTTCAATTCTCCCATAGTTGGCAATTTTGTAAATTCAGGACATTCTTGTTCAAAGCTATAGGCTGCTTGCAACAATGTACTTTCACCCATAGCAGGCGCCAATAATTGCATGCCGATTGGCATACCATTAGAACCAAAACCAGCTGGAATGCTGATGCCCGGAATACCAGCCAAGTTAACTGGCACTGTACATACGTCTTCTAAATACATCGTCAATGGATCGTTGATTTTTTCACCAAATTTGAAAGCTGTATTCGGAGCGGTTGGTGTTAATAATACATCACATTCTTGGAATGCTGCATCAAACTCATTTTTAATCAAACGACGAGCTTTTAGAGCTTTTAAATAGTATGCATCATAATAACCAGAACTCAATACATAGGTACCTAACAAGATACGGCGTTGTACTTCTTCACCAAAGCCTGCCGTACGAGTTTTAGTGGACATTTCCACTAAATTATCTGCTGGCACGCGAAGGCCGTAGCTAACTCCATCATAACGAGCTAGGTTAGAACTAGCTTCTGCTAAAGCGATGATATAGTACGCAGACAAGGCATATTTTGTAGTTGGCAAGGAAATATCTACAATAGTGGCACCCATATTGCGATACGTTTCAATAGCTTTTTCCAGAGCTGCACGCACTTCTGGATGTAAACCTTCACCAAAATATTCTTTAGGCACACCGATGCGCAAGCCTTTTACATCTTTCACAAGAGCTTTTGTATAATCGACACGATCTCCTGGGATGGATGTAGAATCATGGAAATCATGACCAGTAATCGCATTTAGCACAATAGCTGCATCACGTACATCTCTTGTAACAGGGCCAATTTGGTCCAAAGAAGATGCATAGGCAATCAAACCGTAGCGAGATACATTACCGTAAGTTGGTTTCAAACCAACCACGCCACAATAGGATGCTGGTTGACGAATGGATCCACCTGTATCGGAACCTAGCGCCCAGATAGCGCTTCCACTGGCAACTGCTGCTGCGCTACCACCAGAAGACCCCCCTGGTACATAGTCTGGATTCCAAGGGTTTGTCGTTTTGCCTAAGGCAGAGTTCTCTGTAGAACTACCCATAGCAAACTCATCCATATTTAATTTACCCAAGATAACAGCATCTTGAGCTTGTAATTTTTCGATAACAGTTGCATTGTAAGGGGGCACAAAATTTTCCAACATATGGGATCCACATGTAGTGGCCACACCTTTCGTACAAATATTATCTTTTATAGCCCCAGGAATCCCTGCTAATGAAGAAATAGCTTCCCCTTTTGCGATTTTAGCATCCACAGTCTCAGCTTGCGCTAACGCTGCTTCGTGAGAGTCTGACAAATACGCATGTACTGTAGGCTCTACATTGTCTTTATGTGCCAATACAGCTTTCGTAAGCTCTACAGCAGAAATTTCTTTATTTACTAATTTTTGATGTAATTCAAAAAGAGTCATGTATCTTCTCCTAGTTTTGTACAACACGAGGTACCCTAAAATACCCATTCTCTTCTTCTGGTGCATTTTGCAATGCTTCTTCTCGTGGCAATGATGGTTTCATTTCATCTGCACGATATACATTTTGTAATGGCACCGCATGAGCCATTGGCTCTACATCTGTTAAATCTAATTCTTCTAATTCCTCAACATAGGTAAGGATATTACTGAGGGCTTTTTCAGCAGCCTCTAAATCTTTAATTTCTAATCTGGATAATAAGGCAATATTCTTAATTTCCTCTTGACTAATTTTCATAGACACACATCCTTTCAATTATTTTATTATATCATATTCTCTCATGAAAAAGAAAAATACCAATATACAATAGAGTATCCTTCTCTAATTATATTGGTATTTTCCATATTTTTAAATAGTCATATCAACTGTGTAGATCTATTTCAGTATCGGCTATTTAATCTATTCATAATGTAATGCATCGATTGGGTTTAATTTTGCTGCTTTTCTCGCTGGATATAAACCAAATACTAAACCAATGGTCATGGAGAAACCAAACGACATCAATATAGGTCCTGTTGTGATGACAGTTTTCAGCTTAGCAACGGCTGCAATCAGTTGCGATGCGCCTATCCCTACAACAATACCTATGGCACCGCCTACTAGAGAAATTACAATGGCTTCAATTAAAAACTGTGTAATAATCGTCCTATAAGTAGCTCCCAAGGCTTTACGCACACCAATTTCTCTTGTCCGCTCTGTGACGGAAACAAGCATGATATTCATAATACCTATGCCCCCTACTAGTAAGGAAATAGCAGCTACCGCCCCAAGGAACAATGTCATAGTAGCCGTATTTTCTTCTACAGCCTTCATAATGGATGACATGTTATTTACATTAAAATCATCTAACTCTGGATTCTTGATTCCATGTCTAGCACGAAGAATATTTTCTATATCCACTTGCACTCGATTTAAATCCTCTCCATCTTTTGCCTGAATATAGATCATCCGTAGATAATCTACACCCATAACACGTTCCATCATAGTCGTATAAGGAATGACAATCACATCATCTTGGTCATTCCCAAAGGATCCAGATCCTTTTTCATCAAGAACACCAACGATCTTAAACGGATTTTTTTGAATCCTAATATCTTTTCCGATAGGATCTTCATCACCAAATAAGTTTTTTGCTACAGTAGATCCAATAACAGCTACCCTTTCACGTCGTTCAATTTGACTTTCACTAATAAAACGTCCCGCTTTCAAGGTCCAGTTATTCACATATTGAAAGTCAGCATTAGCTCCATTGACAGTAGTTGTCCAGTTTTTACTCATATATACAGTAAGATATGTATTAGCCGCCACTGGAGATGCAGCTTCCACACTGTCTAGCTTCGTAATCGCTTCATAATCACTAAGCTTCAGCGATTTTGTTGCCCCCGATGGTGGTCTTACACCTGGTGTACGAGGTGGTCCGGGATATACCATTAATAGATTACTACCTAAGCTAGAAATAGATTCGGTAATTTGTTGACGCACTCCATATCCGATAGAAACGAGGGCAATCACTGCTGCTACACCAATGATGATACCAAGCATAGTTAATAAGGATCGCATCTTATTGGCTATTAGAGATGACCAAGCCATTAAGAAACCTTCTTTATACATGGCTTTCACCTCCTAGATGCAACCCTTTCATTTGTGGGTTCATTCTATCTTCTACAATAAGACCGTCTTTTAAGACCACATTGCGACCTGCATATTCAGCAATATCTGGTTCATGAGTGACTAAAATGATAGTACGACCTTCTTGATATAATTCCGTAAAGATATGCATTACATCTAAACTTGCTTTTGAATCTAAATTCCCCGTAGGTTCATCAGCCATAATGATAGCGGGATCGTTAGCCAACGCACGGGCAATAGCCACACGCTGACGTTGACCACCAGATAACTCTGCTGGCATATGATCCAACCGAGTACCGAGCCCCAAATCTGTCAACAATTGGCTAGCCCTATCCGTGCGTTCTGCTTTGGATACGCCTGCATAGACCATAGGCAACGCTACATTATCTAAAGCTGTTAATTTTGGAAGTAGGTTAAAACTTTGGAATACAAATCCGATCCGTTTATTTCGCACATAGGCCAATTCATCATCAGTAAGGTGGGCTACTTCTTCTCCGTCTAAACAATACGATCCCGAAGTGGGTCTGTCTAAACAGCCCAATATATTCATAAACGTAGACTTACCCGAGCCTGATGGCCCCATAATAGAAGTAAATTCCCCTTCATAAATAGACAAGTTAATACCATGTAATACAGGTACCGTCAACTTTCCATTTACATAGGTTTTGGTAATTCCATCTAAGGTGATAACTGGTTTTTTAGGCGTTTCCATTAGAATTGCCCCCTCTGTTGTGTTTTTTTAGAAGCAGTTATATCTCCGCTGACAACGATTTCATCGCCTTCAGCAACGCCTGATATAATTTCGATGGTAGTGTCACCAGTCATACCTGTTTTTACGCTGGTTCTTACAGGTTTGCCATCTTTGATGACATAAATAAATTCTCCTACTTTATCAGAACGAACAGCTGCCAATGGAACTACCAATACATTTTGACGTTCTTCACCGTGAATTGTAGCACGGGCCGTCATACTAGGGAAGAAATTATCTACATCTGCAGATGGAATAGACACTCGAACTGTATAATACACAACAGAAGAACTGGTCGTACCCATATTTCCTTTAGTACCTAAAGAAATATCTTTTACCGTACCTGTAAATGTTTTTCCTGGATGTGCATCCACTGTAAAGTCTACTTTGGCACCTTCTTTTACACTGCCAATATCAGTTTCATCCACAGTCAAATAAATTTCTAATTCTGATAAATCCGCAATGGTAGCAATGATCATCTGTGTAGAAATGCCTGTTGCAATCGTTTGTCCAGCTTTTAACGGCTCGCCTATAATTGTTCCATCCATCGGTGCTGTAATCGTGCTATCTGCTAAATTAGCAGCCACCTGATCATAACTTGCTTTTGCTTTTTCATAAGTAGCTAATGCATTATCATAAGTTTGCTGAGATACAGCTCCTTGCGCCGCTAATACACGATATCGATCTAAATCCGTAGATGCTTGGTTCAATGTAGCTCTAGCATTATCGACAGAAGCCTGTAATTGACGTGCATCAATAGTAGCAATCACTTGTCCTGCAGATACTTTTTGATTTGCTTTTACTAGTACCGATTGTAATTTTCCTGGGATATTAGTAGATACATCTACATAATGCACTGGGTTGATCGTACCTGTAGCACTAATGGTAGAAGAAATATTTCCCTTCATCACTTTTCCCGTTGTATAGGTAGGTGCACTTTTTGCATCATCATTAGCAAACCATTGCCATCCCCCAATTACAATTACGAGTACCCCAACAATAAGGGCCCATAACTTTTTTTGTTTCCACATAGAGAGTCTCCTTTCTTATGTTATTCTCATAGTATAAAAATATATTGATACATCATAATAGTAGTATGTACAAAAAGAAAAAGAAAACCATATCGATTTTCTTTTCTTATACACTACACACATAAACTAACTATGAAGTTTATTGACCTAATATACGTATTAATCGATACAAAGATGTATCTAATGGATATTCTGAAACTTCTGCTGCATCATAAGAAACAGTATGAATGGAGTGACATTGTACACCTATTAAATGATGATATTTCCCCTCTAGCAAAGCACGTACTGCGGACTCACCTAAACGAGCAGCCATCAAGGCATCATAGGCTGATGGAGCTCCTCCCCGTTGCAAATATCCTAATACGGTAACTGATGGTGCATACTCTGTATGGGTCTTAATATACTGTGCTACTTCATAAGCGCTATAAGCGCCTTCAGCCACAATGATAATGCTATTTCGCTTCCCATTTTTTGTCGTTGCCTCAAGAGACTGTTTTACTTCCTCTAAAGTCATGGGTACCTCTGGTGTGAGGACAACCTCTGCACCACAAGCAACACCAGCATAGACTGCAATATGTCCTGCATGACGTCCCATAACTTCTACAATGGCCACTCGATCATGGGCAGTAGATGTATCTCGAATCTTACTAACCCCATCAATAATCGTATTCAGTGCTGTATCAAATCCAATTGTATAGTCCGTACCATTCATATCTTTATCAATGGTGCCGGGAATCGTAACCGTTGGTAAGCCTAATTTGGATAATACTCTAGCACCACACATGGATCCGTCCCCTCCGATTACTACCAGAGCGTCGATGCCATGTTTGGCTAAATTTTCATATCCTCGCTTTTGATGTTCTACCTCTTTAAAGTCGAGGCAACGAGAAGATTTTAAAATCGTTCCTCCCTTGTTCACAATATTGCCTACACTTCGTCTAGTCAAAGGAACAAAGTCTTCTTCTAAAACGCCCGAAAAGCCTCGCTGTATTCCTACTACATCGAGGCCCTCATAAATTGCACTTCTTGTTACAGAACGAATCACTGCATTCATTCCTGGTGCGTCACCACCACTCGTTAAGATACCTATACGTTTCATATTATTCACCTTGGTGTACTTTTCGCCGTTTAAAATATATACCTTTCGAACGAACTGATGCATCAATACTAGTCACTAACTCATCTGTATGACTATGTGTTGTATCTAGCACATGATCACACTTACGATAAAGGGGCTTCCACCTCCGCATCATCCATGCTACATATCCAGACACATCATCATAATTCATCGTCGGTCGTTTGCCTATCCATCGATTGACTCGATTTACAATCCTAAAATGAGAGGCCCTAATACCGACAATGAAAGAATATTTTTGCATATATCGTAACGTTCTCATGTCAAGAGGAAAGTTTCCACCTACAGAAATCACCGCTTCATGATACATAGCAACCTTCTTAATCACTTCAAACTCTGCACGTCGAAACGCTTTTTCACCTATTGTTTTAAATATGTCAGCAATAGGCATATTATATCGTTTTTCTAAAATCCGATCTGTATCAACAAATTGCCAGCCTTTAGCATCTGCTAAATTTCGACCTAAGTGACTTTTTCCACTCCCCATTGATCCAATGAGGATAATATTTCTCCTAATAGTCGTTTTCATCCTATACTATATCTCTTCTTCCATGTAATAGTAATTTTTACTTTATTTTACTATACTCGACTATAGTTTGACAAACATAGAGACCTATTTTTTATGATTTTCACGTATCTTACATTGTAGTTTTGTTACACCTTGTACATGAGTAATTTTTTCTATTTTAAATTGGATAGTAGGATGTATTTTTTCTACTCCAACCATCCACTGAATCATATCAATGGTGGACCCTTGTATTACTGCATCTATATAGGTATCTTCCTTATGTGTACTAACTACAGTAATAGGTGAATTTCCTATAGTGCTCAATAGTATATGATCCAATCCTTCCACATCTAGTATCTCCTCATCTAACTGTTTTATGTATTGATACCCTTCACTTTCTAAAAAAGACGTTTCCCCCGCTTGCAATTGCTGTTCTTCTGTCATTGCCTCGCTAATACGTGTACACTCTCTTTCATAATAGCTACCCACACCAAATGCTACACCTACTATCAAAAAGTATAGGCTAGGTATTGTGAGTAGAAGTTTTTTTCGTATTTGTATCCCGTTCCATAGTACCTGTAATCTTAATACGATACATTGAAGACGTGGGTTCCTTTTCCACCATTTCTTCATAATGGAGTGGCCCTCCTAGCCTAGACAAGGATGCGCTAAATTGATGTAAGTCTTCTTTATTAGCACCTCGTGCTTCTAAATACCATTGATCCATAGTAGACCATTCTACTAATTGTATATGATGTACATTTGCTGCATCTAATATATGGATTAGTTCTTTCATTGTTCCTTGCGTATATTCATTATCACCTTTTCGATAGGCATCATATACTTGATGTGCTTCTGTTGCATCGATATGATGCGACTGAACTGTTTCATACTCTTGTAACATTTCGTGATATACAATATATTGCTTTCCACAATATACGATAGATAGTACTAAACACATGACAATCATAGTCAAAACTATCCATACTATTCTTTTATATTCTATATACCAACATATACATTGAATATCTGGATCAATAAAGTTAATTGTCTTTTCATTCCACATATAATAATATCCGTTTTGCTAATCCCATAGCCATCTCATGAGTCATTGATTCTGAATTATAATCTGTTCCTTTGCCTACCAAATGTACTGCCTCTTGCTCTAAGGCACCATACCTTGTAAATATATCTTCATACATAGCTTCCACATCTCCTTTAAACCCAGTGATAGCAACACCTTTTGGATAAGGAATGCGCCAGGTCTCTCCTTGTTTGATAAGCTTATCACAAGCCTGAAGAATATCTGAAACTTCCTCTGTTACTAGTTCGTTAGCTATACAAAACGTATCACTCCATAAAGATACTCGAACTCCATCTGTCTCAGGATAGATAAACAGCATAGATTCTTCTCTACCTCTGCTATGTGCCAACGGTTCAGGCCAATATGTAATCACTTTAATATGCCCATGCCCTCTTTGAATAGCTTTTGCCATCCCTCTCCCATCTTTGTTATTTAATGCCACTATCAACAAAAGCATGCCATTCTTTGAAGACCTAGATGCATAATCTATTGCCACAGGTGCGTTTTCACTATCAAATGCACGAAATCCTTCACGTTTTGCAAAGCTATATTGATCACCGACCTCCATTTGTGGTGTTTCCATACAAATAGCACGCAGAGGTCCTTCATATACACATCCTATCCAGGCGTCCTCTTCTCCATATAAATCAAAGAAATCTTCCGTATCTTGTTCAATGGTTCCCCTTCTATGTTGCGTAATTACATTTTCTATCACAGTCTGCCCATCTACTTTATAGGCTACTACACCTACAATTTCATCTATACCTACTGCAATTGCCATAACGCGTTTTTGCTTCATAATGCCCCCTCATTCTACTACTTCTTTAATTTGAATCTCTTGCAATATTCCCTCTCTATATATTGTTTGCGCATAAATATCCTTTTGTATATGTATTCCTGTTAGCATATGTTCACAAACTAGTCGAATTCTATACTGCGTATTGTTCTTTTTATAATAGATAACAGTAATTCGTTCATCTTCCTTATCTTCTACGACTAATTTTGGCGATCCACTTCCTGTTATTTCCTTTTGATGAGCTAGAAAATACTCTTTTCTCGTTGCTAACAGCATGCCTCTTTCAATACCATATTGGCATTGTACAAACCTGTATTCATCAATCATGCTTTGATATGTAATGCTTACCATACTCTGCCAAGCGGCCCATATACTGATTGTTGCCATCCCTATTAAGATAATCATGTAAGATATAAATCCTTCTTTATGATTATGCATCATCTTTTTTATATAGTTTTTCCAAATAGGTTGCATATGGTAATACTCCAGTTGTAACAATATACCTATGGTTTCCACCTTCTATAAAATGTACATGCAATCGCTCCCAATAGGGCTGTATTTGAGAATACCACTGCATCGTAATCACTCCGCTTTTTTCTTGTTGAAAGACTACATTATCCAGCGGATATACCCATATACTGGCTACCTCAGGGCTAATTTCACTTTCTGTAATATCTTGTTTTTGACCATTCGATAGAATCGTCACTAAAGAATATTTATATAATCCCAATCTCCAATGATAGGGTGATCGCACTTCTAGCCCATGATTATGTAATGTAGGAACTACAGGACTATAACGAATGCGGTTCATAACTTGTATCCTACTAAATCTAGCATCTAATAGTAATTCATGACGATGATGCAGCATATGTAGAGACTTAATTCCATGACTTATTAGTACTAAAAAGCAAGTGATAATAATGACAAGTAAAACGCTAGCGATGAGACCTTCTACCAATATATACCCTGCATCTGAATTTGTTTTTATTTTCCTATGTATACTTGCAAATTTCATAGTGTAGCACCTATCTATAAGATTACTTTCCTAGCAAGTACGTAGTAAACCGATGTGCTTCTTTTTCGTGTCGATATGCTACCACCGAGAGTATATAGAGTCCATTGCTTCCTTCCTCTATTGTTCTTTGAAAGGTATACGTTCCTACGGGCGGTGGGCTTTCTTCTATAGAACTATTGTTAACCCAAGCTGCTTTTCCCTCCTCCATATATAACGTCATAGCTTGCAATGTTCTATCTTCTTCCATTATATGGCTATATTCTTGAATGCTATGTATCATCAGCATACCTAGGACACAACAAAATACACTCATCACAAATAATGATACGAGTACATCCATATACAAAAAACCAGAACTAGATGTTGCTTTCAAAACCTTGATTCCTCCCATCGTATACGACCCGATTGTTGTGCAAAAATATAAGTTCGTTTATATCGAATCTTGTCATCTACTAATGTCACTGTATAAATTTTGCCAATTCCTCGTGCCATCTCAAAAGTAATTGCTGGTCTACGTCCGGTAAATTCTAAATGCATAGAATCTGGCAGTGTATGAGCTACTAACCCTTTTGTATCATTCATATACCGATATGCATGTGGTTCTAAAAGAATACGATTAGCTCCTACACCATGCTGTAAATCTCCATACAATGTTGCTAACTGTATCCGCTTCATGTGAGCAAATAATAGCCGTCCCTCTCGATCAAACTCGGTATATTCTTTTCGATCACTCGTATTAAGTAATCCAACCATGCCGATAACAATAGATACTATCAGTAAATAAATGAGCATTTCTACTAACATGGCACCTTTACAAGAGTTAACCCTATCTTTCACGGTATCCACCTCATACTAGGATATATAACAAGGATCATAGTAGCGACACTAAAAGAAGGACCAAAGGGAATATAGATATGTGTTGAAGTTGTGCACCGTACTATACAGCTATAAATGATACCGATGATTGACGATAGTCCGCATAAGATAAGACAATCCAAAGAAGATAACCAGCAACTAATCGCCATAAGCCATTTTATGTCACCCCAGCCAACACCACCACGGCTTATCCATCGTAAACACCACCATAATCCACCCATACAAAGTGCTCTCACTATGACTAAACTCATCTCTCCATATCCTATCCATTGGTAGACAAATCCACATATACAGATAAGTATCGCTCCCTCATCAGGGAGAATATAATACAGCTTATCGATGGTAGATCCCCAAAAGAGCGTTATTTCCAACATATGAAGTAATACCAATTGAGTTAGATTAGAAATCCATCCGAGTTCAAAGGCATATACTAGTGCTAAGGTTCCTATTGTATGAGGAATAATGAACATGCAAAACCATCCAATATGTTCTTTTATATAGCTCCAAGAAACAATGAGATAGAGGCTAAAAATCCCTACAAGTTCAGCTACACCTCCAATAACATATTCCATGATTCCCTCTTCCTTCTATCAATTAATTTTCACTATCCGGTGCAGTAACAGCAATATGCTTTCCTTTACCACCTTCATTTTGAACACTTGTTACGGTATACTCTCCACCTTTTGGCGTTTTCACATGTTCTGTTAAGTACCCTTCCTTATATAATGTGTCCACTGTTGGAACAGCATCTGTAGATTGTTCCATCATATACAACTGTGCTGCATTCGAGATGGTTGTAACATCTGATTTAATTTTTGCTTCCTTTGCTTTATTGGAAGCATTTAAAAATTGTGGCATTGCTAACGATGCCAAGATTGCAATAATGGCCACTACCACCATTAGCTCAACTAATGTAAAACCACCTTGTGAACGTTGTTTCTTGTTTAGTAGTCGTTGACGAATTCTTTCCATATGTCCTCCTATTGAATCCCTGAAATTGAATTAAACATAGGTAACATCACTGCTACCACGAGTAAAGCGATAATGACGCCCATAATACTGAGCATAATAGGTTCTAGCAATTGTTCTCCTCGTTTCATTGTACGATTCACGATTCCTTGATAATACGTATGAATCTGTTCTAGCATACTTTCAATATCCCCAGTTTCTTCACCAATCCGTAGCAAATCCCACACTAGTGGAGTTCCTAATTCTACGGTGCGTAATGACTCTGTAAACCCATGACCCTGGCATATTGTATCTTTCACTTGCTTCTGTAATGTAGTTGCCCATAGATTGCCCCAAAGTGATTCTGTCATCATTAGCATTTGTAGAATAGGAATACCACTGGCAATTAATAGCTTCCAAAGTTGGCTCATTCGTACTAATGTGAAAGCAATAGCCCATTCTTTCTTTTGTATCCACCTCCACACATATCGATGCACCTTAGTTTTTATACTATCTAAATGATATATATACCAGACGAGTAGCACCAATACTGTACAGCAGCCTACCAATAATAAGCTATTATGCTGAAGCCATCTCCCCCCTGAAAATAGCATAGCCGTAAATGGTGGCAACTCAATGTGCATAGTCATAAATACTGACTCAAATTGAGGTAAAATAAATCCTATCGATACACCAATAAAAACCAACATTAAGATCAGTAAAAATGAAGGATACGTAATAGCCGAAATGACTTGCTGCCGTAATCGATATTCTTCTTCATACATACAGTGAATCATCTCCAAGGCTTCTACAATAGCACCTGATGATTCTCCCGCTTCCAGTATAATGACTGCAATAGACGGACACCCATACTTAGCAATGCTCTTAGATAACGGCATACCTCTTTTCACATCTTCTCGAATATCTTGATAGGGAATTCCTGTTTGCGTAGTGTCCACAAGCATGTCTAATGCCTTTTTCAAGGATATACCAGCTCCTAATAACATGTGCAATCGGTAGGAAAATTGAATCATATGCTTATGTTTCCAACATCTTTGCTGTTTATTATCAGATATATGGTCAATTCGAATCGGTTTGATTCGTTGATACTCTAACGTGAGTAATACTTCTTCCTCTGAATCTCCCCATACTTTTCCTGACACAATTTGTGCGTCTGTGGTAAATCCTTCGTAGCTATACCAGCTCATACATCCCCCTAGTTATCCATTTACTTGCAGCACTGCATCCAACATGGGCAACGATCCATAAGTGTTTCTAAGTTCTGCTACTGCCATTTCCAACGTTTTCATAGGTCGTTGTGTTTCTTGTAATGATACAATCTGTGGCTCTTTCCTTTGTCGAATCAAATTCGCTACAGCTGGTGTATTAATTAAAATATCTCGAATGGGAATAAACCTTTCCTCTATAATAACTAGGCGTTGACATATAACGGCTCGTAATATCTGTGAAAGTTGTGTTCGCACTTCCTCTTGTTGATGAGCAGGAAACATTGATATCATACGGTTTATCGACATAGTTGCACGCTGTGTATGCAAAGTAGCAAAAACAAGATGACCTGTTTCAGCCGCATGCAGCGCAGCTTCTAAAGTTTCCTTATCACGTACTTCTCCAATTAAAATCACATCTGGATCTTCTCGCAGTGCATCCCGTATACCATCCGCCATATGATGAAAGTGACTATGTAATTCACGCTGATGGATAAGGGACTGCTTGTGTTCTAAGACATATTCAATAGGATCCTCTAAGGTGATAATATGTCGGTGCATAGTCTCATTAATATGCATTAAACAAGATGTCAGCGTATAGGATTTACCAGAGCCAGTAGCTCCCGCAATAATCACCAAGCCTTCTTTAAAAGATGTAATCTTACGCAATAAATTACCTTCTTCTGATGTATCTAACCCAGCAGTTGGTGGATATAAAATTCGCAAAGTACCTCCCCAACCACATCTCCATCGAAATAGGTGAACACGAATCCGATACCCCTCAAAGGTCATTGACCCATCATAAGACATCATAGTATCTATAGGTTCCTCCGTTTGTTCACAGATAAACTCATCAATATCTTCCTCTGTCACCATATAGTCTGTAGCACATACATCCATACCTAATCTCCAATAAATAGAACCCTGTTGTATATGGATATCTGTAGCGCCTAATTGAATTGCATGTTCTATCATTACTTTCCATTTCACAATAATACCCCCACTCGACGCACTTCTTCCGTGGTTGTAACCCCTGCAGTGACTGCTTGAGATGCAGCTTCTTCTAAGGTACATACTACATGGTCCTCTATATGGTCCCATTCATGATTGTCCTTAGGGATAGACAAGAGTTCAAATAACCCACATCTCCCTCGATATGTTCCATCATGATACATTCGAACTAAACGTTGAGAAATCGCTCCTATCAGAGTGGCTCGGATGATGTATTCTTCTACCCCCATATCCACTAATCGTTCTATCACACCAGTAGCCCTATTGGTATGAATCGTAGATAGCACACGATGACCTGTCAATGCAGCTTGTACAGCTAATTCTGCGGTTTCACGATCTCGAATTTCTCCTACTACAATCGTATCGGGATCATGTCTTAAAATAGATTTAAGCCCTTTGCTAAACGTCATTCCTATTCCTGGATTGACTCCTATTTGTACTGCTTTCGGTACAATCCTTTCAACTGGGTGTTCTAGAGTAATAATTTGCTCTTCATCTCCATTTAATTCTTGTAAAAGAGCATACAAAGTAGAACTTTTACCAGATCCTGTTGGGCCACAGACTAATAATAGACCATGTGGTCTTGCTAATAATTGGTACACTTCCTGTCTAACTGCATCAGGCATACCTAGTTCCTCTAGAGAACGGATCTGTTCATCATGCCAAAATAGCCTACATACTAAACTTTCACCATATACACCAGGTAGCGATGACATCCGTATTGTCCCAGATTTACAATCTTGATTCCATACATACCGCCCATCTTGTGGCAAGCGTTTCTCGCTAATATCTAAAGAACTTAATAATTTCAAGCGATTAATGACTTGCTCCCCTTCTGGCATGGGAATAGTATCAATGTGTTGCAATCTGCCATCAATACGAAATCTAACTTGTACAGTTGTTTCTAATGTATCAAAATGCATGTCACTAGCTCCACTTTCATAGGCCCTTTGAAAGAAATGATCTAGTTCAATTTCCACATGGTACATTCCTTCACCTCCTTTACTCGTATAGTTACAATTCTTCTTATGTAAAAAATACCCTTGCAAATACTCTTAACAGTCAATATTTCCTGACAATCAGCATTGACTAGTAGTACATGATATAAAAAACATTTTCTAACATCATGACAATCTTCAAAATATAATTCAAAGAAAAAAGCAGCCATAAGAATTAATCTTATGACTGCTAATACAGCACTATGTAGTTGTAATTATAGATTAGTATCCACTTATTTTGTATCAGTAAGCACAATGCGATCTGCCTCTGTCAATGTAGGTGGATGTATATAATTATGGTATAGCATAGCCCCTGTAATGGTCAGTACAATACAGGCAATGCCCCCAACCAACAGAAACTTTTTGCCATCAATATGTCTACGGTAGATACCTATACCTACCAATCCTAAAGCACCAATAAAGAGTATAGCTCCTAAGTATTGAACTAATTTTATATTTTTATCATGGTGAATGAGGAAATCAGCTTGGATAGGAACCTCTTTCCCTTCCACAAAATTATCTATTAGGTTCCATCGTAACGTTGTATTTTGGTTAGAAAGGTCTGTAGCATTTGTACGAAGCGGAGGTTCCGGTAAGTTCAATGTATAATGACTTTGAGCCGTTTCCATAAATCGTTTTGTCATTGCATCAGATTGAACATCATGTTGTTTAGTAGCATCTTTAGGTAGTGTTAAATCGAAATTATAGGTATCATAGAAGAACCCCTTTCGATACTTAACGCCTTTTCCCTCTTCACTAGGATTGTATAATTTATTGCCCGTCGCAACTAGAGATTGGATATTGGGGTAGTCTTTTTCAGCACTAAACCCTGTATCCGTTTTGGTGATTGTGAATCCATGTTTAACAAAATCCTCTTGTTGTTCATCAAATGGATTTCCTTTGTCTCCTACCAATGCCGCTACTGATGGATCCATTCCCATTTCAACATGTTGGTGCACAGATCCATCTTGACGTATTGTTGTTCCAATCTCTGCGGTAAAACATCCTGATACCAATAATAAACAGGCTCCCAAAGCCATTGTACTCATCGCTTTTATAAGCTTCATACTCATGTCCCCTTATTTAGTCATGTCTCCTTATTATAGTCCACGAGCAGATTTAAATTCATCTAGTTTAGAGTAGAACAAGTCATACATTTTACCACCCTCAGCATAGCGATATTGGTAACCACGTAAACCATCAAACATGGCATTCATGCGTTCTTTTTGAAGATTATTCATATCTTGGATTGCAGAACGGCTCGTTGGATCAAGTCTATTCATAGTTTCACTATCAATAGTCACTTGTTGTACTTTGCTAGATCGGAAAGATTGTGTTGCCATACCCGATGTAATCGAACCACCATTGATATCGTCCGCCATGGATTTTAAAACGGATTCAAATTCCATTAATCGATTAACAGCAGCTTGTTGTGCTTCTTTAGTCATCTGAGCTTGCAATTTTTGTGCTTCTGCCGCTTTAGCTTTTTCTTTTTCGGCTTCTTTTGCCTTTGTATCTTCAGTTGTTACTTCTGGCGCTTTAGTAACTACTGGTTTACTATCATTAGATGTAAAATACCATCCTACAATGCCTAAAATAACAACAGCAAAGGCAATTACAATCCACTTTAAAGTTTTATAAAAATCATCTTTCCCTTGATTTCCATTGGAATAGGCAACCTGTTGCTGCCCCATATGTTGCTGCTGATTCGGTTGTGCAGATACTGGTTGCACACCAACTGGAGCCCCTGCCTGTCCTCCAATTGGCGTTCCGCAATGGCGGCAGAACTTAGTCATCCCTTCAATGCTTTCACCACATTTACTACAAATGTCATTAAATGTACTTCCACAAGAATTACAGAACTTTGAACCCTCTTCATTTGATGTTTGGCAATTAGTGCAGACTTTCATAGGTCCCCCTTATTATTTACTAAAAATACTACAAAAAAACTATAAAACCACAAGAGTATTATACATACTAGTTATTTAAATACCTAAAATATACTGTCATCAACATAAGCTGCTATGTTTCTAAAATGATATATTTCCGCTCCTCTAAGTTGATAGGGATCACTTAACGTAATTAGCACATAGGCATTTTCTTTATTTCCATCATGATTTTGAAAGATAATCCCACCATCATGATATACGCCTCCTAATTCACCTGTTTTATGAGCAATCGATCGATTAGGTAGGGCTTCATTAAATGTTTCTGTATCCGTTTGACCTAATAAATAGGTCAACATCTTTTCCCTAGATGCACCTGACATGTTTTTTCCATCTAACAGATTCATAAACCAAGTTCCTAAATCTTTAGCAGATGTATAGTTTTCTCGTCCTTCTTCTATAGCAGTCAGGTCCATCATGTTTCGCTGTAATTTTGTATCTGCATATCTATGCTTAACAATATATGTATTGATGTTTTCTATTCCCAATCGGTGAATCAATATATTCGTAGCTGTATTATCACTAATTGTAATCATCAACTTCGCTAGTTCATCTATAGTCAACGCCGTTCCTACAGAATACCCAGATAATATTCCAGCGCCACCAACTTGATCTGAACGTTGTAATAAAATTGTCTCATCTAAGGAAATACGTCCAGCCTCTACCTCTTCAAACAAGTAGCCTAAAATATACACTTTAATCATACTTGCTGCACGCATAGGCTTAGATTGCTTTACCACCGACTCACCATGATAACCGATATATACGGATTCATACGGAGCCAATTGTATTGAGTCACTAATCTGTGATAACTTTTGTCTAGCCTTCTGCTTGTCCTCTACAGCATCTCCATATGTGTGAACATCATTCTGATCAGAAGAAGCTATTTCACTTGTGGACATAGTATTCTCTTGAGATGTCTGACTAGTTGATGCTACTCCACATCCCACAGAAAGGCATGTCAACGATATGGAAAAAAGAAGTCCCATTACTAATTTGCAGCTCTTCTTTTTCATGGTTTCTCCTTCGTTTATACTACGATACTGATACAACTAGTATATCTTTTACGGATATTAAAATTTTGAGTACAATTCAATCCAAATGAGCACCCACTGAACCAATACTACTAATCCCATAGTTATCATTAAAGAGTTTATGATACTTTGTACTGTATATACCAATCCTAGCTCCATAGAAACTTCTGGTTCTTCATGTGCGCTTGTATATGGTACATAGCGCCCAAATTGATTGAATTCTTCATCATCTTTTGTAGTAGATAATACAAAAATTCTCCAAGTCATTAATACAAATGTAAAAAAGCCCACCCAATTATTTAACTTAGGAATTACTAATAGTACTAAAGGCCATAATACCCAAATACCATTTTTATTAATATCATGCGCACGGCGTACTAAATTCGTTAGATGAGCAATACCAATGACAATGCTCAAGAATAAAGACAGATAGGCTAAAACACCAGGTTCAATCGCTTTGCCTAATGATGCAAAGCCAAAAAGTAAATCAGTAAAATCGCGAATTTTTATACCTTTAATAGTGAGTGCTATTTCAGCATACAATAGTAAACCGCAAACACTAATCACAATAAAATATAAGAGTGAAAGTCCTATCATAGTTCTGAAGAACTCTGTTCGACTTGATCGGTTCCCAACATCAAATAATCTAGACGTAGCTGCCGTAAATCCTAACTGAAGATATTCTTTTAGTAAATCCACACCTTGTTTCCACACAGACGCAACATCTTGTACACCTCTACCGCCGCCAAACACAAAGTCGAACACTTCTTGCTTATCTACAGCATCTACTTGGTTCTTCATCTCTTGAGTCATCTGATGGATACTATTACTTTGCTCCATCTGTTCTTGATGTGCTTGTTTTTCAGTTTCCACACTTTCTGGCCCATTTAATCTTGTTCCACAGGAGCCACAAAATACACTATTGTCAGATTGTTTTGCGCCGCAATTCATACAAAACATAGTTTTCTCCTTATTGTAATGACGTATTATAACACTTATCTATAGCATACCATATTTCTAATGCATATAAAATATGCACTATGTAAACATAGTGCATAAATTTATAATTTGTAAATATAGTTATCGTTTTTTGTGTTTTTTAGATTTAGAATCTGCTTCGATTTTTAGCAATTCTTTTTTCATCTCATCATGAATGAACTTAGAATATTCTTTTACACCAGTATCATTTGGATGAATACCATCATCACCCAACCAATCTCGATGCTTAGCTGCCATACTAGCCCAATCAATGATATGAATATTAGGATGTTCCTCCGCTAATTGCTTCAGGTATTCATTATTTTCATCAATCCATTGAACTCCAGGTGCATAGTTATTAACCCAGAAGATTTGACGTTCTGAACCAAGGTAGTCTACAAATGCCTTAGTTTTATCTTCATAGTATCCCGTGATTGGACCGTTGGTACCAAGACCAACTAATACTACATCACCTAGTAGATTTTGTGCATCAAATTGCTTTGCTACGTCCAATCCGGCCCCTACATAGCGAGATACTTTTGCATCAATTTGTATCCCTGCAAAATCTTTTCGCATCGCGTGAGAAGAACCAAGCATAACAGAGTCACCAATAGCTGCCATGTGAATCATGCCTTTAGGATCATCTACAGATGTCAAATCAACTTCCTTAGCATTTTCTGCCGCTTGTGATGCAGCATTTCTAGTCAATCGTAATTGTAAATCATTCACATCTTGTTGCTTCTCTGAAGGTACTGTGGCCAATGCATAGATACCTAGTAGTACACAAAGAGCCGCTACTACGGAAACAACTTTTATGAAATAAGATCGTAATATAGCGATATAATCACGCAATGTTGTCTGACGAAGACACCAGCCTGTAACAGCCTCACTCCATACGGATACTAAAATGATAGTAAGTACTAACACAATATAATATCCTATAGATGACTCAAAATAGTCTATAATTCCATTCTGTTCAAATAAATAGATAATTGGATACTGCCACAAAAACAATCCATAACTATGTTTTCCTAACCATTTCAAGATAGGTACATCTACTAATGTCCCTAACGGAGTACTTGGTCTTTCAACAAGCCACACCATGAAAGCAAATAGAACTGTATATGCCGTCATCCACAACGTATAGGTAAGAGGGCTTTGTCCATCTAAATAGAAATAACCAATACCTGTTGCTATCGTCGCTAAGGTCAACCAAATAGCCCCCATCACATTCCCTTGCGCCGTAGATTTTCGATATTTCTTTTTCTCACTACGATGTAATCCTAATACTGCCCCTAGTAATAAGGCAAATACTCGTGTATCTGTACCATAGTAGAATCGAGAAACATCCATCCCTTCACTATAGGTAAGAGGCATTATCATAGAGGTACCGACCGTCAATAAGCCAATCCAAACAAGGCCTAATTTATAACCCCATTGTTTCGTCAATATTCGGTACGTCCAAAATAGAAACGGCCAGACCATAATATATTGCAATTCCACTCCCATAAACCACATATGAGTAAAAGGAGATGTATTGACAAGTCGAGTAAAGTAATCTGCATTTTGAGCGATTTGCCACCAGTTATTATACCCTAAAAAGATAGATATAATTTCAGATCGAATCCCTGCTAATGTCTCAGGAACTATAGCATAGCAGAGTCCAAGTACAACTGTCACCATTAAAATTAACGGGATAAATAATCGCTGTGCTCTCCGCACAAAATATCGACCAACACTATAGGTATGTTGTTTCCACTGTAGATTCGTTGTGAAAGCCAATAGATACCCCGATAAAAGGAAGAAAAGAGATACCCCTAAAAATCCACCACTACCTACTGTAGGAAATAAGTGATACAATGTAACACCTAAAATGGCAATTCCTTTAAGACCATCAATCCCCCTCACAAATTTCTCTGATTTTGCCCCGTTATTACGTTTTTTTACACCTGAAATGGCTCCTTGATGAGGTTCTTCTAACTCTGGTGACATGACATTTCTCCCTTTCCTCGCATGGCGACAAGACTATAAAACTACTTTCGTTGATATATAATCTACATTATAGCATAGAGAAGAGATCATGCGTAGAGTGATTTTATAATGGAGTATGAAAATATTTAAACTCTACCGTTCATCTTACAAACGATCATAAAATTCTTGAAGGAATGGGCTACGACCAAAGAACTTTTCACCGGTCAAAATATAATAGGCCGCTTCTGCTGGTTCTATACTTCCTCTTGTAGCTGCTGCTGCATCTGATGGATTTATGCGTCTTGTATTGCCATCATCCTCTAATACATATAAGCGCTTATTATAAAGATCATATAAGAACTTTCTAGTTGTATAACCATACATGCTAGGGTTACTTGTATCAGCACCACTTACATAAAAAGTATTTACTGCTATAATCATCTTAGTAGAAGTTTGTTCTACTATGACAGCAGAAGTTCTATCCATATACTGTGCGCCTCCCATACGTGAATACATTTGTGGGAAGTTCGTATTATAATCGAAATACACCGGCGTTCCATTGCCCAAGTACGTCGTAGGTGCTACTTTTGCCTGTCCTGTTACTATCATTCCCATTGCTAATACGCCTGCAAGAACTAATTTTTTTAACATAGTTTTATCCTTTCTTACATAGATTTATATCCTTTTTAGATATAAACACTATAACCGCAATCACTCGTAAAGAATCATCTTCATTCACATTCGATTACATAGGGTCAATATGAATCAATACATATCCATTTCGCTTTGTATCATAATGAATACATAAATCATATCCACACTCTATATTCTCTTCATGTAAATAATTTCGTAATTCATCAATGTCTCTCTGAACAGATCGTTCATTAATACAAAACTCCTCTGATAACTCATGCTTATTCAGTGTTTCACCTTGTAATAGTCGTCGATGCATAATCAATATACGCTGTACTTTTCCTTTTTTACCCTCTTTTCGCATAGACCCTACCGCTCTATCGTGGCAATAATTTTTACAATGCGACCACAACCGACCTCACGAGCTTTCACTTTATTGGCTGCCTCGCTTCTTGAGCTGGCACTTTCATACGCTGTATGTACGGTTGTGCTATTAGGATAGTGAAATTTTACCATATATCGTTTCATTATATCCCCTCTCTCTCATATATAACAATAACTCGTATACTATAAAAGCAGTATACATATACTTAAATTATAAGAAACAATATCAACTATGGTCAACACCTTTTTCTACTTTCTACAAACATTCCCCATCTTAACAGCAAATACTGTAAAAGAATGCTATAATAATGACAGCATTCAGACTATGATTATTAACAATACTATAAAAGGAGTTCTTATGATTCGTATTGCTTTTGGTCAAATCCAAGTACAACCGGGGCAACCACAAATTAACTATCAAACGATGCTACAGGCTATCGCTTATGCTAAAGCAGTCAATACCGATATTCTGATCTTTCCCGAATTATGTATCAGTGGCTATCTTGTAGGAGACCTATGGGATCAAATTTCTTTTGTGAAAGATTGTCTCTACTATGGTGAGGAACTTGTAAAAGCAACAAAAGATTCTAACCTCTCCATTGTATTTGGTAATGTAGCTATAGATCATCAGTTACAAAATCAAGATGGAAGTCTCCGCAAATATAATGCACTATATGTAGCTTCTCAGGGGAAATTATTACATAACAAATCTCAACCATACCCATTTACGATTAAAACATTATTACCATCTTATCGCTACTTTAACGAACCACGATATTTTACTAGTGCCACAACAGTATCTGAAGAAAAGCGTATTCCGCTTACTGTTGTTAATCAACCTGTCATCATCCCTACTCGTCACGGTACTTTCACAATTGCACCTACGATCTGTGAAGATAGTTGGGATACCCATTACAATCATTGCCCTACTGCTACTATAATGAGTGCTAGCAAAGAGCAAGGCATTCCTATAAACCTAATTGTGAACTGTTCCGCTTCTCCTTTTAGCATGCAAAAACAAGAGCAACGGCATCAGCTGTTTAGTCAACAAGCTGCTGAATACCATACACCTATTGCCTATGTAAACGCTGTGGGTATCCAAAATAATGGAAAGAATATTTGTCTCTTTGATGGATGTTCTACCTTATATGATGTACAAGGATCTATTGTTGAAGATACACCAGCCTTTGAAGACACTGTGCGCCCTGTGTTATTAAAAGATACACTATGGAGTCCAGCTGAAGACGCAAAGAAATCAACTACTGTTCCGTTAGAAACAGCATCTGAGGGGCATCATTTTTCTCAAAGCCATTACATTCCTACTCTATACAAAGCACTACACTACGGTATTCGTCAATTTTTAAAACAAACTGGGATTCAACGTATTGTCATTGGTGCTTCCGGTGGTATTGACTCTGCTGTCAATGCAGCGTTATATAGCACAGTCATTCCTCCTGACCACCTCTACTTAGTCAATATGCCTAGTCGTTACAACTCAGATATGACAAAAGATTTAGCCTATCAATTGGCAAAGAATATTGGTTGTCATTATGGTGTCACTCCTATCGAAGATAGTGTTACTGCAACCATACAACAATTAGAGAGTATACCATTTGATTTACTTAGCGATGCTAGCACTTACTCTTTAGATGAACCACATCATACAATAGTTACCAACGGCTCCACTCTAACTCTTAGTACCTTAGGTAAAGAAAATATCCAAGCCCGTGATCGTTCTTCTCGTATCTTAGCTGGCATTGCTTCTGCTGTGAATGGAGCTTTTACATGCAATGGAAATAAAACAGAGTTTACCATTGGCTATGCAACAATGTATGGTGACTTGGCTGGTTTCCTAGCTGCTACAGGAGATTTGTGGAAACAAGACGTATATGCGTTAGCACAATATATGAACGAAGAAATTTTCAAACGAGAAGTAATTCCCCAAGGTTCTATCGAGGTCGTACCAAGTGCAGAACTCTCTTCTGCACAAGACATTACACAAGGCATGGGAGACCCCCTGCAATACGAATACCATGATAGATTGTTCCGTTCCTTTGTGGAAGGTATTCCTGTAGATAGAAACGACATCTCTTCCAATCGTACTCGACTAACACCGGAGGAAATTTTGCACGCTTATGCATCGGATAGACTAGATGTAATGCTAGATTTACCAAAATCAATTCACCACTATTTTCCCAATACAAGCTCTTTCATTGCAGATTTAGAACATTGGTGGAAATCCTATAATGGCCTATCTGTAGCCAAACGAATTCAAGCTCCCCCTATCTTACTTGTAAGCGAACGAGGTTATGGAAATGATCTATGTGAAAGCCAAATGAAAGTCTACTTCTCACGACAATATAAGGAACTAAAACATAAACTATTAGCATAATGACAAGCAAAAAAGCACTCTCATAACGAGAGTGCTTTTTATAGTTGTCTTTGCTTTTATTCTTCTACATCCATGATGGCATTATGGTACACATCTTGTACGTCGTCTAGATCTTCCAACATATCTAGTACACGCTGCATATTCACTGCATCATCACCTGTCAATTCCATATTAGAATCTGGAACCATTGTGATTTGCGCCATATCTGTAGCGATAGATGCATCTGCTAAGGCAGCTTCTACCGCATCGTAATCGTCTGGCAATGTGTAGATAACAAATACATCATCTTCTACTTTAATGTCTTCTGCGCCAGCGTCAAGAGCCAATAATGTCAATGTTTCTTCATCATTGCCTTCTTGCGGAATGACAAATACACCTTTGCGTTTGAACATCCAATTAACGGAGCCACTTTCACCTAGGTTGCCACCACGTTTGGAGAACGCATGACGTACGTCAGCTGCGGCACGGTTACGGTTATCTGTCATCACTTCTACAAGAATGGCTGCGCCGCCTGGTCCGTATCCTTCATAAGTAATTTCTTCGTAGTTATTCGCATCACCCGCACCAGCACCTTTATCGATGGCACGTTGGATATTATCTTTCGGAATATTATTTTCACGAGCTTTTTGTAATGCCAATTTCAAACGCATATTGCCGGTTGGATCTGTACCACCAGCTTTGACAGCGACTGTGATTTCACGGCTAATTTTTGTGGTAATTTTTGCTTTTAACGCATCATTTTTACCTTTTCTATGTTTAATATTTGACCATTTAGAATGTCCTGACATAATGTCCTCCTATTTATTCCACCACGCTTCGCCTCGCAAGCGGTCTAATATAATTGATACGGCACTACGAACTGAAAGGTGATTGTACTCACCATGTCCATAGATAGGTTCTAAGATATAATCGAAATCTTCCATCGTTTCCTTCGTCATACCATACCCCGTTCCAAATAATACTACCACAGGACGGCTCTCACTTTCAAGTGATTTACGAAGCGATGCATAGGTGATGGTATTATCGTAGGTCCTTGCATCAGTGGTACACACAATCGGAGCCTGTCCTTCTAGCTCCGTCACCATATCGATAGCTTGTCGAATGGAATTAACTAGCTCCACATGTTTAAAAGCATCCTTTCGATCAGGATTATAAGTGCTACCAAACCCTGTCTTCCAATGACTCATCACCGTCTCTGCTAATTCTCGTTGGCTCGGCACATTGTGAATAATAAAATATCGTTCTACATCATATGTCGTGGCAGCTCGGGCAATATCATGAATATCATAATTCGTGATAGCCGTTGTAATCACTTCACCATGCTTATTCATGATGGGATAATGGACTAACCCAATATATAAATTTGCCATTTATTTCCTCTTTTCTATTGTGAAAGTAGATCTTCTTAAGACTTTCTCTACTACTCGTTTTTCATCCTCAGATATACCCCTATCTAACAATCGTTGCAAAGCCTTAGCTTCTTCTGTTGTTAACTCACGATGTAATAAATCCTCTCGCAGTACTGCTGTTCGTTTCAACGATTCTTCCAGTCGCCACAGCTCAATATTCTTATGATGACCACTAAGTAATACATCTGGCACTACCATACCTCTATATTCTTGTGGTTTCGTATATTGAGGGCATTCTAGTACGGGATGATAAAAGGAATCTTCTATCGCTCCTGAGGTAGCTCCTAAAACACCAGGAATCATACGAGCCACTGCATCAGCTACCACCATAGCTGGTAATTCACCGCCAGTTAACACATAGTCACCAATGGATATACTTTCATCCACTAAGTGTTCCTCCACGCGGAAATCTACCCCTTCGTAATGTCCGCACACAATAACAAGCTGATCATAGGTAGCTAATTCTCTTGCTTTTTCTTGGGTAAAAGTCGTCCCTGTAGGACCCATAAACACAACATGTCGTTTGTGATTTGCTTTTGTACTACGATGTTCTTCTATGGACATCTGCAATACATGCTCCACAGCTTCAAAGAGAGGAGGTGCTTTCATAAGCATACCAGCGCCACCGCCATAAGGAGTATCGTCCACTTGCCCATGCTTGCTATGAGAAAACTCCCTTGGATTTGTCACTTTCATATCCAATCGATTCGCCTGTAAGGCACGTTTGATGATGGAATGTGTAAAAAAGGCATCAAAAAACTCTGGGAACAAAGATATAATATCTATTTTCATAGGCTATGCACCTCCTTTCTATATACCCTACAAATAATTGTCATACAAACAACTATGTTACTGGTCTACTTAAATCTTGTCTTGTACATATATCAATACTATCTATGATTGCTGAACGCTATATCTATATATTTATAATACTATTAGTGACCGTCATATGAGACAATAATTGATCTTCTTCATCAAAGATATTGATCGTCCACACATGGTTTCGACCACCTTTGTGTAACAATTGCCCACGTGCTACCACATATCCTTCGCATCGTTTCGGTTTCACATGATTAGCCGCTATCGATTGACCTACCGCTATACGCTGTTTGGTCGATTCTGAACCTGTACCACATTCACTAGAGGGCATAGTTTCTTGTGCCAATATAGCATTTGATCCCATCCCTGCTAATGCTTCTCCATAAGCCAAATACACACCTCCATTGACGAATCCAAAGGGTTGTGCATGAAATGATGAAAGTCTCATAGTACTTTGAAAGGCTTGTCCAGCGCAATGGAATGTCTCTATCTGTAATTGTTCTAATAAAGAGGTCTCCTTCATACTATGCCCTTTCTACTTTGTAAATCAACTCTTGTCGCAATATTTTTCCCAGGCTATTTTTGGGCAATGTATCATAATATACAATTCGCTTCGGTACTTTATACTTCGCTAAACGACTCAATAAATAGTTTAGTATATCTTTTTCTGTGTGAGTCGTCACCACACAAAGAACAGGCACTTGTCCCCACTTAGGATCTGATACAGGGATGACAGCACATTCCAAAATACCTTCCATTCCGTATAGGACATCCTCGATTTCCTTAGGGTAAATATTCTCACCACCAGAAATGATAATGTCCTTTCTGCGGTTCAAAAGATATAAAAATCCATCTTCATCTACGTAGCCAATGTCATCTGTGTTAAAAGCTCCTTTAATAGGTTCTTTATTAAGGTATCCTTTCATCAACATCGGTGATGAAATCCACACTTCCCCTACCCCTTCTTCATCAGGATTTCGAATTTCAATGGTAACACCCTCTAAAGGATATCCCACAGAGGCTAATTTATGAGGATACTTCTGAACATTAAATGTCGTACTTTGTGCAAACGTTTCCGACATGCCGTACGTCTTAAACACTGGCAAGCCTCGTTGTACACATTCTTGTAACAGTGGCATGGGAATGAACTCGCCCCCTAATAAGATAGCCCGTAAAGTTGGTGCTTGTATTCGTTCTACTATACGTTGTAATACCGTAGGTACCAACGATACTATGGTGACTGCTTCCGTTTTTAATGCATCTAGTACAACTTGTTCCGAGAACTTTTCACGAATTGTCGCTCTTGTGCCATTATACAAGGTACGCAAAATAATAGATAAGCCACTGACATGGAACATAGGGAGTACTACAAGCCAATTGTCCTCTTCCTCCACGCCAAGCACATTCGCAGAGGCTTTCACATGAGCCTCAATCTGTGACCACCGCACAGGTACCGATTTGAATTTGCCAGTCGTAGCACTAGTATTGATAATGCAAAATACTGTTTCATCACATGGATTCCAGTTTAGATTGCTCTCACAATCTGTAGAATCTTCAATATCACCCAGATGATCACATCTATTTATAAAAGAGTCCATGCTAGGATTTTTTTCATCATCTATTTTGATAGATGCATATTTTACACCATTACTAGTTTCGTTCCTAACATCTCCCTCAATGTGCATAGGAGAAATAGCCTTGAAATCAGTATCTATGCATGTAGAAAAGCACAAATACTGTCGGTCTACTTGACTATGGCTATACTCATAAGTAGAAACATCTATAATCTCTATGTCATAGGTTCCCTTTTGCGTTCGCAATACCTGTGCCATTTTTTCTGACATCAATAAGATCCTTACGCCTGTACTTGTCATTTGCTCAGATACTTCACGTTCGGTCAGATTCGTATTTAGCAATACTGTTTCTATACCTAGTGCAGATAACGCAAATAGATGTATCGCCATGGATACAGAGTTTTCCGCCCATAAAGCAATACGACTCTCTCCTCGAAGATGAGGAGCGAGTCGTTTTGCTGTAGCTATTGTTAAATCCAACACATCTCCATAGGTAAGTGCATTTAAAAAAAGCGTATCTCTATGTGTATGTGCTCGTTCATATAACCACTTCATAACCTAACCCATTAAGGGAATTTTGGAAATTGTTTGAAATCAGGTTTGCGTTTTTCTTTAAATGCATCGCGACCTTCTTTACCTTCATCAGTTGTATAGAACAATAAAGTCGCATCCCCTGCAAATTGTTGTAAGCCTGCTAAACCATCTGTATCAGCATTGAAAGATGCTTTCAAGAAACGAAGTGCCATTGGAGATAATTGAAGAATTTCTTCACACCATTTCACTGTTTCAGCTTCTAATTGATCAAATGGAACTACTGTATTAACAAGCCCCATATCTAAGGCTTCTTTTGCAGAATATTGACGGCATAAGAACCAAATTTCACGAGCTTTTTTATGGCCTACTAAACGTGCTAAGTATCCTGCACCGTAACCAGCATCAAAAGAACCTACGCGAGGGCCTGTTTGACCAAATTTTGCATTTTCAGAAGCGATAGAAAGGTCACATACGATGTGTAACACATGACCACCACCAATAGCAAAACCATTAACCATTGCGATAACAGGTTTTGGAGTAATACGAATTAAATGTTGCAAATCCAACACATTTAAGCGAGGAATTTTGTCATCCCCCACATATCCACCATCTCCACGAACACGTTGGTCACCACCGGAACAAAATGCTTCTTTATCTTCTCCTTGACCATGGTTAGCGCCAGTTAAAATGATAACGCCCACTTCTGCATCTTCGCGAGCAATCGTAAACGCATCAATTAACTCCATCACTGTTTTAGGACGGAATGCATTACGTACTTCTGGACGATTAATCGTAATTTTTGCAATCCCATTATATGTTTCATAAATTACATCTTCGTAATTACGATCTAATACTTTCCAATCGAATTGACTCATAGTTACCTCCAACATGATTAGCTATTGTCTAAATACTCTACCTCATATTATACCAAATACAAAGTAAAATTTATAGCATATCTACATACTTGGTACCGCTCGATGCGCCATAGCTACAGCAATTTCATCTAAATGTAAGACCCCTACTCCCAAATAGATAGCCACACTTAAATGCTCTTGGCTTCGAGCAATGCCTACTTTACCACCTACATTGAGGCCCACACATTTATTTTTCAGCTGCTCTAAGGCTTGTGCCGTAGCCCCTACCACGGCCCCTTTACTGACATGATCATCTTGAATCAAGCCTTGCCGGTCTGCAGCTACCACAGCACGTTCAATTATCTTAGGAATAATATCTGTGAAAGTTCCCCCAAAATCTACCGCACAAGAATGAATTCCTTGAGCTTCAAAGGCTTTTCGCAATGCCATCTCTTCAGCTCGACTTTCAGAAATGGCAACATGCAGTGCTGCTCGTCCTACGCCAATACTCGTTTTTTCCATACTATTTGTCTCCTATCAAGAACGTTGTATATCCCTAAGTATACCGTATATGAAGCCATGTTTCCATATTATTTTCACTAGGACATGGAATATATATTTATGGACAAACAGTATTCCCCCTCTTATAAATAGTAAACAAACAAAATAGCTGCACAAGATATACTTCTTGCACAGCTATTCAAAAGGCATCGTAAATAACAGAATTGGATATAAAGGATAGTATCACCAAGTAACCCTGTAATACATATACGTTACTTTAGAACGCATTACTATTAGCTACCTACAGCTTCAACCATAGAACGAATATACTCATATAACTTTTCTTCACCATTTTGGCCCCATTCACCAATTTGTTTCACAATGGCACTTCCTACGATGGCACCATCAGACACATGAGCCATCGCTTTTGCTTGCTCTGGCGTAGAAATACCAAAGCCCACAGCTACGGGAATATCTGTATATTGACGAATTTGTTGTACAATACTTGCAATGTCTGTCTTTATGTCACTGCGCATACCCGTCACTCCAAGAGAGGACACGCAATACACGAATCCTTCTGCATCTGCCGCAATGTCTTTGATGCGCTGTTCAGATGTTGGGGCAATCAAAGAAATCACAGATACTCCATGCTCTTTTGCTTGTTTACCTAATACTTGTTTTTCCTCAAAAGGACAATCTGGTACAATCACCCCTTGGACACCCACTTCTTCGCAGCGCTTCATGAAGCTTTCAACACCGTACACATAAATAGGATTCATATAGGTCATGAAAACAAGAGGTATCGTCAATGCGTCATCACCTGTACGTAAACGTTGGACCATTTCAAACATATCATCTGTTGTGATACCCGTAGATAAAGCGCGTTCACTGGCTGCTTGAATAACAGGACCTTCTGCCACAGGATCAGAAAAAGGAATGCCGATTTCGATTAAACTGGCCCCAGCTTTTGTCATAGTGCGAATGTATTTCTCTGTTGTTGTAATCCCTTGGTCACCAGCAGTAATAAAAGGGATAAATGCTTTCTTTTTGAAAGCCTGTGCTATTGTTATCTTATTCATGTAAATTCACCCCTCTATATCTTGCCATAGCTGCTACGTCCTTGTCACCACGACCTGATAAGCAGATGATTATACTCTCATCAGGGCTCAATGTAGGAGCCAACCGCAATGCAAGAGCAATGGCATGAGCACTTTCAATGGCTGGAATAATGCCTTCTGTGCGAGATAGATACTCGAAAGCATCCACCGCTTCATCATCGGTGATAGGCACATATTCAGCACGACCACTATCGCGTAAATACGCATGTTCAGGTCCAATACCTGGATAGTCTAAGCCTGCAGAAATAGAATACACTGGTGCAATTTGTCCATAGGAGTTTTGGCAGAAATAGGATTTCATACCATGGAAAATTCCTACTGTCCCCTTTGTCATGGTCGCTGCATGTTCCTCTGTATCAACGCCTTTACCTGCCGCTTCACAACCGATCAATTGTACGCCTTCATCGGGAATAAAATGATAGAACATACCAATGGCATTACTGCCACCACCAACACAAGCTAGGACTGCCGCTGGTAGTTTGCCTTCTTTTTCTAGAATTTGTTCTCTTGCTTCACGACTAATGATGGACTGAAAGTCCCGTACCATCATAGGAAATGGATGGGCACCCATGACAGATCCCAATACGTAGTGCGTATCTGCAATCCGATTTGTCCATTCCCGCATCGCTTCCGACACTGCATCTTTTAAAGTGCTCGTACCAGACGTAACAGGATGTACCTTGGCCCCTAATAGTTCCATACGATACACATTAAGAGCTTGTCGTTCACAATCTTCTTGACCCATGAAGATTTCACATTCCATGCCCATCAAGGCTGCCACTGTTGCGGTAGCCACTCCATGTTGTCCCGCTCCCGTTTCGGCAATGACTCTCGTTTTACCCATTCGTTTTGCTAGTAACATTTGACCTAGCACATTATTTAATTTATGAGAACCCGTATGGTTTAAGTCTTCCCGCTTCAAGTAAATCTTAGCGCCCCCTAAATCCTTCGTCATTTTCTCTGCATAATATAATAAAGAAGGACGACCTGTATAGGATACATGTAGGTCTTCTAATTCTTTGATAAAATCTGGATCCTTTTTATATGTTTCATAGGCTTCTTCTAGTTCAATGATGGCATTCATTAATGTTTCTGGCATGAATTGACCACCAAATTCGCCAAAATAGCCATGACGATGTGTTGTCATACTCTATCTCCTCATCTATTTGTTACTTGTTTAATTAATTGCGACATAGTGCTCATTTTCTTAGCATCTTTTCGTCCATTTATTTCTAGACTGCTACTCATATCTAGTCCATAGGGTTGTAATCTACGAATGGCGCGGGCTACATTATGTAGTCCTATACCACCTGCTAGATAGTATGGGATCTGTACACCTTCTAGCAATGACCAATCCATGGTCTTACCAGTGCCACCACGTTCTTCCTTAGAGTAGGCATCAACCACAAGTCCATCGATAGGTGCATGTTCCCATGGTAACATATCTTCCTTACCTTGCACCTGTATGGCTTTCCATATCTCAACAGATTCTAATTGTTGTTCCTGCAATTGATTCCGTAATGTTTCAATATAGGCTATCGTTTCATCTCCATGTAATTGCACGACTGAAAGTGGCACTGCTTTAGCAATCTCTACAATAGTAGGTATCGTTTCATTTACAAACACACCCACCGGTGAGCTAGATTTGTCACCGTTTGTAATTTTTAAGCTATCTCGCAAATCTCTTGCAATGGATTGGGCTTGCTCTACCGTCACTTGTCGTTTACTAGGAGCAAACACAAAGCCTACGTAATCTGGTCGTATCTCTAGTAATACAGGCACTGTGTCTAATTGAGTTATGCCACAGAATTTTACTTTAGGCTGATAGTTCTCTTCTGTCACTGGGTTAGATTCTGATATTTGTAATGTCTCTAATTCTGATAGCATTAAACTTTTTACTTCCAAAGTTATTAATCCAGTTTCCTTACCAGTCTCTTTCTTTGCTATCAATTCTCTGTTACTATAGCCAAAACGCTTCGGTCTTATAGGTCCATATAGTTCAGCAAGTTTTTCCACTTTATTTGCAGATCGCATGAAGCTTTCGCCCATCAGAGCAGCGTGGATATCGTTGTCTCGCAAACACTGAATATCTGCAGCTGTGTCTAAGCCACTTTCAGAAACGAAAATAACAGAATCATCCACTAAGTTGCGTAGGCGAATGCTATTGTTCACGTCCACTGTAAAATCTTTTAAATTCCGATTATTCACTCCAATGATGCGGGCTCCTATGTTAACAGATCGCAGCACTTCTGTTTCGTCATGAGCTTCTACTAAACAGGATAAGCCCAAACTATCTGCTAGCTCATGAAAGCGTTGCATCGTATCATCATCTAAGATTGCGGCAATCAGTAATATAGCCGAGGCGCCCCATAATTTTGCTTCGTAAATTTGGTATTCATCAATGATAAAATCTTTTCGAAGTACAGGAATGTGTACAACTTCTGCAATTTCTTGTAAATACTGAGGGCTGCCTAAAAAGAAATCTGGCTCTGTCAACACAGAAATCGCTGCTGCCCCTGCCATTTCATAGTCCTTGGCTATCTCTAAATAAGGAAAGTCTTCTGCAATAACCCCTTTCGATGGAGATGCTTTTTTTACTTCACATATAAAATTAAAATCTAACTCTTGTAATGCCTGTTCAAAAGGAAAATCTTTTCTTATGGGCATCCTCTCTACTTGCTGTTGCAACTCTGACAAGGGTAAATTAGCTTTTGCGTCACCAACACGTTTTTCAGTAGCTGCTACAATCTTATCTAATATCATAACTATCTCTATTTCCATCCTACTATTTTGCAATAACCTTATTATCATAGCATGTATATGTCAAAACACCATCAGTAGTATTCATATATCTAAATGATATCACTAGCAGTTCCTGCATCTGCACTATTTAGTTACCAAGATATCTAAATACGTTTTAGGATCTACTATTCCTAAAGTATATCTCCCACTTGATAAATATAATGACAATGACATCCTATTAAGCATTTTGCGAGGCTTTCACAAATTTTACAAGTGCCTCTGCTCCCGCACCGGAATACAGCAGTTCTTCTACCATTTTAAATGCTGTTTCTAAGGTTACCACTCCATCTTTTGCAAGATAATAGGCCATACCCGCATTTAATATAACTGCTGTAGCACGTCCACTCTTATCCTTACCTTCTAGTAAAGTACGAGTAATCATCGCATTTTCTTGTTCATCGCCACCGACTAATTCCTCAGGTGTTGCATAGTCAAACCCATAGTCCTTAGGATCTAGTTCATAGGTTTTGAACGTACCATGATTGATTTCGCACACTGTCGTAGTACCTGTAGCTGTGATCTCATCTAACCCATCACTACCATACACCACGGCACCACGATGTACACCTAAGTTAGATAAGACCTGTGCCAATGGTTCCACTAAGGACCGATCGTACACACCCATAAGCTCTACCGTCGCTCCAGCAGGGTTTGCCAAGGGACCTAAGATATTAAACACCGTTCTGACCCCCATGGCTTTTCGCACAGGACCCGCATATTTCATCGCTTCATGGTACACAGGCGCAAACATAAAGCAAATATTCGCTTCTTCTAAGACTTTTCTATTTTGTTCCCCATTCAGTTCTAGTTTCACGCCCAATGCTTCTAATACATCAGCAGCACCGCATTTGCTAGATACGCTACGATTCCCATGTTTAGCCATAGGAATCCCCGCTGCAGCTAATAAGATGGCCGACGTAGTAGAAATATTAAATGTACTACTGCCATCTCCACCAGTGCCTACAATTTCTACCACCGTATTGTCATGTGGTACAGAACCTGCTTTTTCTCGCATTACTTCAGCAAAAGCTGTAATCTCTGTCACGCTAGGACCTTTCGCTTGCAAGCCGCCTAAAAAGGCTGCCATAGGCACTTCCTGTACATCTCCACTCATAATCGCGTTCATCGTTGCTTTTGCCAATTCATAGGGCATATCTTGACCCTCTGTAACGAGGCGTATTGCTTGTTGTATCATCTGTGTGTCCTCCTAGTATAGATACACACCTGGTCTATTTATTACCTATCAATGTCTCACTATTAGTAAGGTTTTAATCGTAATAGATACAGGTAGATGTATCGTTCCATCTTCTATTTCTTACCCTATCTTTTACTTAATTCCATAGTGCTCTAAAAAATTCTTAACCATTTGCGTTCCCTGTGGTGTCAATATAGATTCTGGATGGAATTGCACGCCATACATCGGGTACGTTCTATGTTCCATGGCCATGATTTCTCCATCTGATGTACGAGCGGTCACCATCAGTTCATCTCCTAGAGTATCCTCTAATACCGCTAAGGAATGATATCGTGCTACAGGAAATTCTTGAGGGATGTCTTTCCATAATATGGAGGGATAACATTGGGTCGCCACACTTTGTTTACCGTGCATCACTTCTTTTGCATACCCTACGGTAGCTCCGAACACTTCACCCATTGCCTGATGACCCAAGCAAATACCTAAAATAGGAAACTCCCCTTGACATGTTTTTAGCAATTCTTCATACACACCTGCATCCTTTGGTCGCCCCGTTCCCGGTGAAAGGATGACACAGTCTGGTGCAAGCTCTCGAATCTCTTCCACTGTCATTTCGTCACTGCGGATAACCTTAATGTCTTTCACTAAAGACCCAATTAGTTGATAAATATTGAACGAAAAACTATCGTAATGATCGATAAGTAATACCATGTTACACCTCCTGCGCCAATGTGATGGCTGTCACCATAGATTGTGCCTTATGGATCGTTTCATTGTACTCATTTACTGGTACACTATCTCGCACAATGCCACCTCCGGACCGAACAAAGACTCTTCCCTCTTTTGCCATCGCCATACGAATCCCGATACACACATCCATATTGCCAGAAAAATCTAAGTACCCTACAGCACCACCGTAAACGCCACGTGGGCTTTTCTCTAATTCTTGTAAAATCTGAATCGCTCGAATTTTAGGAGCTCCCGATAAAGTACCTGCTGGCAAGGTAGCACCAATAGCATCTAAAGCATCAAACTCTGTTCGTAAGGTCCCTTTCACTGTACTTGTTAAATGGATGACATGAGAGAACCGTTGTAATTGATGAAGTGCTTCCACTTGAACAGATCCAAATTCACAGATTTTACCAATATCGTTACGACCTAAATCGACGAGCATATTATGTTCCGCTAATTCTTTTTCATCTTTACTTAACTTATCCTCTTGCGCCCTATCTTCCTCTTCATTCTTGCCCCGTGGTAATGTGCCCGCAATAGGGAAAGTGTAAACACTTCTATCTTGTAATTTCACCAATGTTTCCGGAGATGCACCCGTTATTTCTACAGATTTACCACTCATATAGAACATATACGGAGATGGATTCATCGTTCTCAGTACACGATACGCATTGAGTAAACTGCCCTTGAATTTAGCTTCTCTACGGTTGGATACGACCGCTTGGAAAATATCTCCTTCTGTGATGTAATGTTGCGTTTTTCGTACTACCTCTTGGTATTCTTCAGAGGTAAACTCAGAGGTGAATTCACTTTCCAGTACACCACGTTCGATATGAGCTTCTTCGCCATCTTTCACCAAGTCTGCTAAGGCTTGTAGTTCTAATTGAGTTCGCTCATAGTTGCGCTCTATATCATCTGTACGGACATGGCCGATAATATAGATTTTATTCTTGTAATGGTCGAAAGCAATGACTTTATCAAAGAGCATAAGATCTACATCGTTTACCATACTAGTATCTGTATCACTAATATGTTGATCTAAGGTAGGCTCAATGTAACGAATGTATTCATAGGCGAAGTATCCCACAAATCCACCTGTGAAAGTTGGCAATTCTAATACCCTAGGGCTTTTATATTGACCTAAGATGTTTCGAATTTCTTCCGCCGGATTATGACATGTGAACGTACGTGTCATATCTCCTTTAATCGTCATCGTATGGTTTTTGCATGTGACTTCTAACAATGGATTATAACCTAAGAAAGAATATCGCCCCCAGTGATGGGTGTTATCTGCACTTTCCAATAAGAATGTGTGCGCACTCACTTTTTTTAATGCTTTCAGTACAGAAATAGGTGTGCGAATATCCGATAATAATTCCACGTACACCGGTACGATGTCGTACCCTTGTCCCAATTGTTTCACTGTTTCTAATGATGGTTTCATAAATCCTCCTGCAATAAAAAAACTCGCCCTAGACTATACGTCAAGGACGAGTTCATATGCTAAATAACTGCACAAATGCGCAGAAAGATTCATATAAATCGCGGTACCACCTTGTTTGAATGCATGCATTCCCCTTTGCAGGATACTATCATATCCCTCACGATTAACGCTCATGACACGTTATGCTATACTAGGACGAATTGTCCGTTCCCCATACCCTCGGTGGTCCATTTAATAGACTGCGTTCTGCGGGGCTCTCAGCTACCCCCACTCTCTGGAAGTGCACGTTCTATTTTTATCTCCACCTCATCGGTTTGTTAGGCGAGTATTAAATTATGTATCAAATATTATCACACTAAAATACATTTGTCTACTGAATATTAACATTTTTTCTATATTTTTTATAGGAATATCCTATATCACCTATAGATACTCCCTATAGGTATATATCTACTAAGCATAAAAGCGAATGATCGCATAAGCACTCCCTATAGCTACGTAACTACTCTGCATGAAAGCGAATATTCTCATATCTACTCCTTACCATGTAGAATAGAAAAAATAATCTTCTTGATGCCATAGTATAGTGGTTGTAAAACAATTTTACGATCATATTGATTCTTTACCTTATACTAGTTCTTTTAAAACCGCTACCTCTACCTGCCCAGGTGCTGATGCTTGTCCCAGTGTACCAAAGGTCAAACAATTTCCAAACACATTGCCACAAATACGTGTCATCTGCCCTAATTGCCCCATAGACATGGTAATCCGTGGCAACTGTGGATATTTTCTCGTTAATTCTTTTGTAAATTGTAACACGGAAAATACGTCATCACTCGTTGTTGGCATCAAAGCAAACTTAATCACGGAAGCTCCTGCAGATATCATTTGCTCTGCATAGAGATGCAGCGTATCTCTCTCCAAGGTTTTGCGGAAATTATGATAACTTATTACCGTTTGTATCCCTTGATGATGAGCTTGTTTGATAATTTGACCGATTGTATCTGTATAGGCAAACAACTCCACATCGATAGCTTGCACTATGTTTTGATCCACTATAGCTTGTAATAAGTGGCCATAATTTTCACTACGTATTGATGTTTCTCCACCCTCAGCTAAGGTGCGCCATGTAAATAATATAGGCATTTTTTCATATCTAGAATGCACTTCTTCTACCAAGTGTACTATTGTTGGTATGTACTCTTCTTCAGATATATGGAAATCCTTCATCCACATATCTGGGCGCAGCTCAATAAGGTCCACCTTTGCTTGCACTGCCTCTTGCATCTGTGAAAGTATATCTTCTACCGTCGGTCCTACAATAGGAACGCAGATGGCACAGGTGTTAATTTGTATTGGATTATGTGATAAGTCTTTAGTCATCTATCTCTCCTCATGAATGTAGTATTACTTGTATTTTTACCTCTACCTATATGCATTTAGACAAATTACATGTCCCAAAAAAGCTTTTAATAGACTACAATTATACTAATTCTAGTCTATTACTAAAATAAATATAATTGCTAACACTATACCACATGTAGCCTCCATAATAAAAGCCAAACTATGAAGTCATGTACTCCATAATTTGGCTTTTTTATATTTCAATTAATTAATGCTATGTATGTAAATTAATCAGATTTCTATTTAGCTTCTGCTGGTGCCGTTTTCACAATAAACGCAAGGGCAATCACATGACCGATCCACACGACTCCCATAACGTATAACGCTACTGGCATATTGCGCATACCATAAGCACCAATGCCCAATAAAATAGACACAGACACTAAAATATTAATCTTAGTGCGCAGAGGCATGCCACTTTTATTTTTAAACGGTTCTACATAGTTTGCATACAGCTTAGAGTTTACAAACTTCTCATGGAATCGTTTAGAACCTCGAGCAAAACAAAATACAGCAAATAAATAAAACGGAACCGTTGGCAATAAAGGCAATACGATTCCCAACGACCCTAAGCCAAAGCTAATAGCACCTAATACAATCCAAATATAACGAATCACACCCGTTGATTCTTGTACCTCTTTTGTTACTGTTTCTTTCACTTGTCACCCCTATATAAGATATATTCTGATACGTTTACTCCATATTTGAAAATGTTGGAATATCCTCTTTGTTTATACTTTCAACCTCAAAATCTGAAGAAAGGATATTGTGTTATGCCACAAAAATACATCAGGATGCAATCTTCACTATAAATTGACTAAACTTTGCAGTCTGATGCAATCTCTGTCTAAAATAAATTAATTTTTGCACTCCAATGTAATTTTCATTCTATAATAAATAATCTTTGCATCTAAAAGCAATCTTTTTTTTGCAATGTAGTCGTTATATTACAATATAATTTTAGATACGCAGAGAATACCCCATACCATTGATAGATTATAGTCCTATATTCCCATACTAGTGAACAGAGCATGATAATAGAGGATAGCTAACTTACTTCGTTAACTATCCTCTATGGTATATCATTATGTACTGAATGCTAGTCTATCATACTGTGTATTAGTACATAGACATAAGCCAACGTCTATAAGACTTTATAGTATCTTGTATTAGAATTTGTAAGTACCTTGGATACGAGTGTAGTTACCTAATTTAAAGTTTTCTGCACCGTATAATGTATCACGTTCTCCAATGCTCTTCGCATCAAATGTGTAGAATGCTTCTAGTAATAAATCTTTACGAGGAACATAGCCACCACCTAATGTAAAGCTACGGATACCATCTAAGTAACGATCAGGCACAGCACCTGTACCATTACCACCGAAGAAGGAACCATGTGCAAAGTATTTGTAATCCATGAAGGCATTCCAGCTACCAGGTCTTGTGTAGTCAGATTGACCGATATCAAGACGAGCTGTCCAGAAGTGAGGAGTACCACCCATGGAGTGACCTTTCACTGTGAAGTCAGCTGTATTTCGTACATGATCAAAGTTTGTATGACCGTTCATATAGCGACCGAAATCACTGCGATTCAAACCATAATCTAAGGAAAGTAATGCATTATGACCTAATTGATATTGTGCACCGATGGCAAAGATATTTGCTAATCGATTCGTTGTGTACGTATCATTTGTCAAGTCAGGAACTTCCGTTGTTACATCTCCGTAAATAGGTTTTGGATCCCAATCGTCTGTATGTCCTACTATAGCACGGTGAGTAAGCATCTTAGTTTTTGCATGACCAGCTTGCATTGTGTGTTCATTATTGTTCAAGGAACGTAAGAACCATGCTTGAATACCTAACCGCGGATTGACTTGTGTTTTATATTGAGCAAAGATAGCTTTATCAATAGCCGGAATCGTATCACGTTCTAGTTTCAAGCCTGTCACTTTAATTGGTTTACCAATTACTTTTTCCAAAGATGCACGAGGCAATGCATTTCCTTGTTCAGAATCTTGAATCGCCAATTTTAAAAGACTTAAGTATTGTTTTGCAATGGAAGGTAATGTATTATCACCATAGTCATTTTTCTCTGGGTTAAAGTTACCACCTTTTAGTTCTTCTACTAGGTTGTAATCATTCATTTTATATCCATTAGGATATTCATAATCACCTTTTTTGAAGACTTTAACCACGCGTTTGAACTTATACTCATTTACTGGGTTCGACCATTTACTTGCTTCAGAAGAATAAGGGGATATCTTTTTATAATGGTCACCTTCCATCTTATAGATTTCCATATCTTTTAAAGCTAAATTCTTATTGTCTCTATCATATAGATGGATTTCATTCCAATTTGTTTTAGCTAACAATTCAGCAGCCGCCATATAGCCTTCTTCTAACTGTGCTTTATGTTTATCAATATAGTCTGGCGTCAATATAGAACTATCTGATAAAGGAGCTGCTAATTTTTTATTTAGAGCTTCTTTTTCTACTACTTTCAATTCATACAAGATTTTATTTTTTTCTGTTTTGAATTGTTTTTCAGCATCAGAATCGTTAGGTCGGATTTTGTCTTCACTATACGTAATGTTAGGACTATAATCATTCATTTTCACTTGTAGTAAAGCTGTATTATGATTAGCATCCTCTACTTCATAGAACATCAACATACTTTCAGAGTCTTTTTCCATTCTGTATGATATGTATTTATCTTTAATGAGTTCTGGATATGCCTCATTCAGAATCTTAGCCATACGTTGAATGATTTCAGTTTTTTTAGCATCTTTTTCCGCATCCGTCGCATTCGGCATAGATGCATCTACATCCGCTAATTGTTCTAAGAAATATAGGTTTTCATTTTTACCCTTGAATTCCTTCAAGTACGTTTCCATCGGCGATCCTTCACCAGGAACCTTCTTACCATCTACTTCATCTACAACACCCCATTTATCAGCATACATCGCTTTATCTACATCGTATGGATATAAGTGATTTAAACCAATAAATTCTTCTAATGTTGGAGCTCTGAAGTAGGTAGAGTATGTACTATGGCTATACGCAGAGTCTGTAATACCAGTACTTGCTTTGAAAGATCCAATACCTGTACGGAATTGATTGCGTTGGTCTGTCCAAACAGCACGAATGCCATCAAACGTTTTATTAAACCAATAACCAGTAGTACCCATAGATTCAGATAAACGTCCGATTGAGAAGTCCCAACGTCCATTAGAATTTGTTACGTCCAAGTTTTCCAATCGTTGTTTATTAAGTCCTTGTGAGTTAACTGTTGTGCTTGCTGTATCAACGGAATGAGTACCACTTGCACTTGCTAACACTTTCACATTCGTATGGTCATTGATTTTTGCATCTACACCAAAACGAATACGTTGTTCTAAACCATGTTCTCGTTGATCTTTAAGGTTGTATTCTGCATCTCCTACATAAGCAGTACTTGTATATAAAGATTGAGGTCGTTCAGAACCACCATGAGCCATTAAGCGTGCACGGTAATCTCCGATAAATTGAGTGCCTACTTCTTTATTGCCATCAAATGGACGTTCTAAGAACTGATGCGCATGTCCCATATCATCGCCATTGACTCTAGCTAACGCAGTATCAACTTGAGTTTGAGAAATTGGGGTTGTAGATCCTGCATTACTATTCGCTGTACCTGTTGCTTGTGCTTTCGCATTTGTATCTTTATGTGCACCACCAGGGCCGAATTTTAGGTTCACACCAAAACGATATACACGAGCTTGTGTAGCACGATCATCGTCACGATGATCAAAGATATTATTTACACCAAAATATACTAATGAATCGTCACTGAACTTACGTTGAACCATCGCATTCCATGTGCCATACGATTTTTCTTCATATTCATTAGAAACATTGTAAATAGCACTATCTTCATCAATTCGTCCAATCCAATAGTTGGATCTATTTTTTTGTGTATTACTATCCAACATTTTATGATAATAGTCTGCCCAAAGTTGTGCATTCCATTTTTTAGTTTCATAAGTAATACCAAAATCAAATTTATTTGTTGGACGGTCCAATAAATGTGCTGGCATTGTTGGATCAGATTGGTTCAACGCTTGTAAATGAGTCCAACCAAATCGTGTACTCCAATGTGAGCCAAATTTATGTTTCCATTCGATTTGAGCCCCTGTGATTCGAGCTTTACCAATATTTTTAAAGCTGTAAATTAAATCTGGTGCTTGCATCCATTTATCTTGGTTGCCTAACTGAGGTGCCCAATCTTGTAACTTACCTGTGTAATATACAGACATGTAGTTGGTAATACGGTTTTGGAATATACCGAAACGGGCATAGTCGTTTTTCCCTTCCCCTTCAAAACTAATGTCGATATTTTTGGATGTTTCAGGTTTTAAATTAGGGTTGCCTGCCCAGTACCAACCCATTTTAGCAACACCTTGTGCCACTGGATTGGAGCCAAACATTTGCCAGTTATACCACAATTCACCCATACCTGGTTCAGAGTAACCAGTGCCCACATTGACTTTCAATCGACGATGAGCATTAGAATTTACATTATAGGTAGCACCTAAATTCCAAGATAAATGGCTGCCGAACAAGTTACTCTTGTCGATACGAATCGTAGGTTGTACTAACAAGTCTTTATTCACTTGCCATGCATCAGACAAGTACACATTTGTCTTGTTAATAGTGCCTTCACCTTCTGTAATTCGTTGTTCACGTTCGCGAAATTTTTCTAAGAATTTGACGCCTTTGTATGTTGGTGCTTTTGCTCTTTCGGCTGGATCTAAGGATTCACCTTGAGTAAAGTATTTTACATAAACAGAAGATGCATTTAAATTATTTTCTTTCTTCAACGCATCATTAAATTTTACAATTTTTTCCCAATGTGCGTCATCCACACCAAAATCAGATAAGTTATTGTAATAAGAGGATGGATCTGTTGTTTTATTAGGATCATCTAACTTATGTTCTCTCAAATATTCATATGTAATCGGTGGAATGTCGCTTTCTTTCTCAGCTCCATAATATTCATAATCTTTATCCCAAATAGGTAATCCTTCTTTGCTTGGTTTAAATTTATAATCATGAATATGAGAATATAAACGAAGACTATTGTCCCCTGGTCGACGTTGTAGACGGTCTACGCCAGCAACTAACAAGTTTTTATCATAATCCCATGGATCAATATATCTTGTTTTTACATTTGGAGAACTTTTTAGTCGACTACCAAATCCAGTCTCATGAGTTTTTGCCACGCCCCAACTCAATGTATGCTTTTCTCCAATAGCGGAATTTGCATTGAAGCGGATATCTGTTTGACGATGGTCTACATCATCAATGTATTTCAACTCATTTTTACCTTCGTATTGGGAGCGTCCGCTGTAATTAATTAAGGAAATATCATTTTCATTGATACGAGAATGGTTAACTTCTAATTTCCAATCACTAGCACCACCTCGACCATTCCAAATCATATTGAATGTATTACGATTACTATCGCGTTTAAAATGACGTTGAGGTTCCATTGGAGACGTACTGTGCTTTACATCACGTTGCAAATCTTCAGTATATCGATTTAAACGTACTTGAATATTATTTTCTTTGTTAATATCATAGACAGCATTCAAACCAATATCAGATGTGTCACCGTAGAAACGAAGTACATTGGGCTTGAATTCACCTTCTAATTTATCTCCCGTATCTCTTCTTTCTTGCGTAGCATATACAGGTAAAATATCCCGTTTACTACCAGAGATAGCTACACGCACTTTACCCATTTGACCAGAGTCAGCACGCAAAAAGAAGTTGGAGTTTTTGAACCCTGTTTCCCCACCTTTAGCACGAGAGCCTTCACCATTAATTTGGATCGTTGGTTTTTTCGCCGCTTTTTTAGTGATGATGTTCACCACACCACCAATTGCATCAGCACCATATTTGGCACTAGCAGAACCTTGAACAATTTCAATACGTTCTACATTTTCTGTACCAAGACGCATTACTTCATCCGCAGCGCCACTAAATTTAGCTAAGTCACCAAGTACAGCTTGTCCATCTACCAAAATTAAAGTATGGCGAGCTTCTGCACCACGAATAGATACACCTACACGACCCATGGAATCAACAGTTTTAGAGACGCCACTTTCAGTGAAAATGATATCTTCTACTGATTTAGCTTGTTTCTCTTCAATATCTTTTTTAGTAATTATACTCACTTGTTGTGAGTTATACTTTGCTTCTTCATGCGCTCTATCAGCTGTTACATACACAGAACCCTCAGCTTGCACTGCGTTCGAGTACATCAGGCCTGGTAACGCTATCCATGTAGCGATAGCACAGGATAACATAAAGTATTTTTGTTGCTTTCTACGAGATGTCGTCATTGCAATCTACTCCCAATTTAATCAAATAAACTAAAACACAAAAATAATACAAATGACAAAAAATATCATTTTCTCTTAATTTTATATTAATATGACATTCATATCTACTCCAAAACGGTTTCAAATATCCCATTTCGATCATTTTTTTGCGATTATTTCTCAAAAATACGGAGTTAGATAACAAAAAAAGCCTAATGGATACGGTTTTCTCATCGTATTCATTAGGCTTTTCTATGTATTTCTTTCTCGTGCTCTATACCAGAGACTACTGTTACATCAAGATATGATACTTAGAATTTATATGTTCCTTGGATACGTGTGTAATTACCTAAGGTAAAGTTTTCACCACCATATAATGTATCACGCTGTCCCAATGCTTTTGCATCAAATGTATAGAACGCTTCTAACAATAGATCTTTATGTGGCACATATCCACCACCTACTGTAAAGCTACGAATACCATCTAAGTAACGATCTGGTACAGCGCCAGTGCCATTACCACCAAAGAAGGAACCATGATCAAAACGTTTGTAATCGATGAATCCGTTCCAACTACCTGGTCGTTTGTAATCTACATGACCAATATCAAATCGCACTACCCAGAAGGATGGTGTATTTCCCATAGCACGTCCAGTAGGTATAAAATTAATGCTACCAGGTACATAATTATACTGAGTGCTTCCATTCATAAACCGACCATAGTCTGTTCTATTTTGTCCATAGTCTATGGATAAAGACGATTGACCCATTGTATATTTCGCACCGATACCAATCACATTAGCAAGACCTTTAAATGTAGCCGAAGATGTATCGTGGCCACTTGCAAATTGTACCGTTGTACTGTCATCGCCAGTAGATTTTAAATACCAAGCTGTAAGGCCTAATTGTTTACCTACCATGTGGCGAAGTTGTACATATCCAGCCCGTTTCACTGCAGGAATCACATCACGTTGTAACACAATACCTTCCGCAGGAATGATAGCACCTGTATATGGAATAAATGCTTCCCTAGGTAATTTACTATGACCATCTGTAGCCTCTAAAGCACTTACTATTTCATTGAAATACTGTGCTACAAGGTATGGATACATTCCTGATTGATACGTTTTCGAGATCGTAGATTCACCTGGTGTGCCTACATTTAAATAGTTCATTTCGTATAATGCATCACCAGCTTTAGCTAAATCTTCATCTTTAAAGGTAATATCTTTCACTGTACCATGTTCACCTACAGAGTTTTTAGCTATTTCCATTGCTCGTTCTTTGTAGGCCTTAATGATTTCTTCTTTATTGGATTCAAACCATTTTTTGAGATATTCTTTTCTATCTTTACCCATTACAGCCGAATCAGAAATTTTCAATTTAAATAGTGGATTATCTAGGTTTGCACCGCTTGGGTTGGCCTTAGGTTTTGTATAAAATGTGTTGGAATCCACTGGATCTTCATAGTCTGCATCCTCATCTTCATCATGATGAATAGATGTACCAGTATATCTAAATTCAATATCCGGCAACTTAATCGGAACCGTAATTTCTTCATCCGCTTTTTTAGCCACATTGTACTTCTTAAAGCCTTTATCCTTGCCATACGCCTTTATAGCAATCTCTTGCATACGAGCAACAACACCATATTGGGCCTCGATATTGGCATCTAATTTAGTAGTAACCTCTTCAAGTTCTTTTGTTTTTGCCTCAATATCTTTTCGATATTGCTCTTTCTTTTCAGGCGTATCGGCAATGTATTCATTGTCCATTTCATCTTTCAATGTAGCAATATCACTAGCAAATTCTTCTTTCTTGTCGCTTAATGATTTGTAATCCCCTTGTAGCGCTTTCAACTGTTGATAGAAGTTAATTGTATTAGGTGCATCTTTCACCACTTTTTCGACTTTTGCACCACCAACTAATTTTTTATCTTCTTCGGAAAGATCTGAGTAATCAAAGGTTGTACCAACAAACTCATCTACAGTTGGAGGTCGTTTAAAGTTCGTATAAATCGCATGCGTATATGCGGAATCTTCAATACCTGTGCTATGACGGAAGTCACCATAACCAACACGAACTTGGTCTTTTTCACCAGTCCAAACAGTTCTAATACCATCGAACTCTTTGTTAAACCAATAGCCTGTGGTACCGAATTTTTCAGTCAAACGACCAACACTGAAATCCCAATTAGAATGATGTTGTGTTACATCTAATGTGTCTAACCGAGTATGGTTAAGTCCTCTAGATCCTGTTGTTTCATGAGCTGTATCTACGCCAGATTGACCTTGAGCAGATGCTACCACTTTCACATTCGTATTGTCATTAATACGAGCATCTACACCAAGACGTAAACGACTATGGAACCCATGTTCGTTTTTATCCTGCAAGTTTTTCAATGCCCCATCGCTAATCGAGCTGACAGCTGTCACACGGTTAGCCGGTCTATCAGACCCTAAATGGCTATCCCCACCTACACGAATATCTCCTACTAGTTGAGCACCTTGTTTTTCATGTGTATCAAACGGTGTTTCCAAGAGAGATTCTTTCACAGATGGAACGGATGACATAGATGGTGCAGACTGCAACATTTTTTCTGTAGTAGCCTTACCATGACCACCTATCACCTTTCCATGGTCAGTACCCGCATGTGTGGAACCATCTGGACCAAATTTTAAATTCATACCGAACCGGAATTGACGGCCTTGTAAGGCACGGTCATCGTCACGATGATCAAATAGATTGTTCACACCAAAGTAGACAAGAGAATCCTTGTCGATTTTTTTCTGTACAATCATATTCCAAATACCATATGTTTTTGTTTTATACATATCTGCCGTTTTTTTGCGGTTGAATTCATAGGTAATGATGGATTTATCATTATTTTCTGGGTTCACTTGAGATGTAATATAATTACCGCCACCAGATACAGAGTTACTGTCTAGCATATTGTAGTAGTAATCTGTCCAAATATTACCGCTCCAACCGCTCACTTTATCTTCCAATTCTAGACCTAAGTCTAATTTATGCATTGGTTTATCTAACAAGCGTTTTGGCATATCTGGATTGGATTTATTGACCGCATCTAAATAAGTATAACCAAATTTCAATTTCGCATGGTTACCCAATCGTTGTTTTACTTCTAATTCAAGACCATTTATACGGGCTTTACCAATGTTTTTGAAAGTGTACAACAAGTCCGGTGCATGGGCATACTTCGTTGCACCAAAGAATGTGCTTTCATCAAGGTATGGATAGAAATCCATGAGATGCCCAGTATTAGCTATAGTCATATAGTTACGAATTTGATTGCGGAACGCCGTCAATTTCATATAGGTATTTTTATTTTCCCCTTCAAAGGAGATATCAATGTTTTTAGATGTTTCTGGTTGTAGATTAGGATTGCCCACCCAGTACCAACCTAAACGAGCACGACCGCCAGACAAAGGAGCCACATTGGTGATAGTAGGGCCAAACATTTCCCAGTTATAATATAGTTCACCCATGCCAGGCTCTGTATAACTAGTACCAATATTGGCTTTCAATCGACGATGCGCATTGCCCCCCACATTATGAGTGACCCCAACATTAAATGTCATATGAGATCCGAACAAATCGCTATGATCTAAGCGTACAATTGGTTGTAAAATAGTATTTTTGTTGAGTTGCCATGTATCTTGGATGAAGAAATGTTGTTTTTTAAGACTCGCGCTACCTACCGTTTGTTGGTTGATACGTTTATTATATTCATCTTTGAAATGACCGCCATTAAATTGAGGTCGTACAATTTTGAAAGACGGATCTTCCATGTAATAGAATAAAGCTAAATAATCTTTATTAATTACAGGTGGTTTGACCCCATCAATGGTTTCAGTACCTTGATGACCTGGTCCGAATTTAGCAATCAATTCTTTATTATACGGAATTTCATTTAATTTATCGTTAAATGCCTTGAATCGTTTCAATGCTTCTGGATTACGGGATTCCATATTGTTTGGTGTATATCCAGAGTTATACACAAGGCCATGGAAAGCAGCAGGGTCTAGATTAGCCTCTGGGTCTAAATAGTTTTTGAAATCTTCATAAGTAAACTCTGGTACACTCGTTTTATCTGTATGATCGTAACCATACCATTCTTTTTCTTTATCCCATTGCAATACGCCATCACTATTTTCTTTGAAAGAATGACGATAAATGGTACTTTCTGGTTTACCATGTTTTACAGCTAAACTTTTATCATAGTCCCATGGATCAATATTTCTAACCCATGTATGAGGTGCACTTTTTAGACGGCTACCTTCGCCACTTTCAGAGGTATAGCCGATGCCATAGGAAACTAGATGGTTATCATTGACTTGCGTATCTCCAGTAATATCAAGACTCCATTGTTTATGGTCCACATTATCTACATAATTTAATGTGTTTTTACCTTCATAATTACTGCGACCAAAATCACTAGTCAACGTAACATCATCTTCTTTTGTGCGCGTGTAGTTTAGTTCAACTTTCCAGTTGCTTTTTTCATCTTGTCCTGTATAGGATAGATTACTCTTATCTCTGTCCAAGTTGCGTTTATAGTGCACTTGTGGCTCATCTTCAGAGTTTGTCCTCTTAATAAAGCGCTCTAACTTTTCATTGTATCGATCAGCACTGAATGTGAAAGAGTTTCGATCATTTACATCGTAAATAGCTGCCATTCCTAAATTGGAGTTATTGCCATAATAACGAAGAGAGTTTTTAGGAAATACCTCATTCACAGCGGCATTGCCGAAAGGAACTTCTTTTCGTTCGTTAGCGGCATATACAGGTACGATATCTCGTTTACTGCCGTGAATGTTGACACGCAAGTTTCCATGTTGACCAGAATCAGCACGCATGAAGAAATTACTATATGGGAACGGTGTTTGGTCACCACGAGAGCGTAGGCTTTCCGCATTCACTCGGATATTTGCGGTCTTATTTGGTTTGTTAGTAATGACATTAATAACACCGCCAATCGCATCGGATCCATATTTGGCACTCGCTGCACCTTGAATAATCTCAATGCGTTCTACATTTTCTGTACCCAACCGTTGTAACTCATCACCTTGACCTTGGTACTTAGCAAATTCCCCCATCACAGGTTGTCCATCCACTAATATCAACGTATGACGTGGCTCAGATCCACGAATCGATACACCGACACGGCCCATACTATCCACTGTGCGAGTCACACCAGCCTGAGTAAATACAATATCTTCTACTGACTTAGCCTGCTTTTGCTCAATATCTTTCTTGGTAATGATTTGCACTTGTTGAGATGTATATTTTGCTTCTTCTTGTGCTCTATCTGCGGTAACATATACAGAGCCCTCTCCATATACAGGTGCAAACCCTCCCAACAAATACCATGAACATGCCATCCAACTCATGACAGCACCAGTCAATAGGCGTTTTTGATACGGTTTATGATAATGCATTGCATCCACCATCTTCCTTTTCTAACAGAAAATAAATGATAACGTTAATCGTTTTTATTATAATACTACCAACAAATCATATCTACTCCATATGGTTTTCAAATGCTCCATTTGATTCACAAATTGTAAAATTATGTGATATCTATCACTATTCATATCTGATATCTAATTAATCCTATGCCAATATGATTGCACCTTATCATTATAGCTAACTTTCATTATTACATATCCATAATTCATTGACACTTGTCACAGATAAGAATATAATAAATGTAAGTATGAATAGGGCAATAAATATTCATGCTTTTGGGTATATTCTAGTTTTAGGTAAGGAGAGTTATTATGAAATCCCTTTCAAAAAGCGCTATGATTGCAGCATTAGCAGTAACTGCAGCATTTGGCGTATCTCAATCTGCTGATGCAGCGTACATGTTAAATTCTGAAGTAAAAGATGCAACTCCAGCATTACAAGAAGCAGCTTCCATTGGTGTTCGTTCCTACGAAAATCCAATGATGCAAAACGCTGAAAACAAAGATGCCATTGTAGTTATGTCCTTTGGCACTACTTTCAAAGATACTCGTGCTAAAACAATTGATGCAACAATCAATGAAATCAAAGCACAGCATCCAAATGTAAAAGTAGTCACTGCTTTCACATCCCATATCATCATTGATCGCATCAAAGAAAAAGAAGGTATTACATACCCTACTCCAGAAGAAGCCTTAGACCAATTAAAAGCTGATGGATACACTCGTGTTGCTTTGACAACATTAAACATGATTCCTGGTATGGAATATAACTATGCAGGCGCTGTATTCAACCATCATAAACAAGACTTCAAAAAAATGACATTAGGTGTACCTTTAATGTACTGGATGGGTCAAGAAGACCAACGCGATGATGTGGAACAAGCATTGAAAGCATTCTCTTCTCAATTCCCTATGGTTCAAACAAAAGATTCTGCTGTATTGATTATGGCTCATGGTACTCCAGATCCTTCTAATGCATACTACGCAGTTATCCAAGACCGCATTGACTCTATGGGACTTAAAAATACATACCTTTACACAGTTGAAGGATGGCCAAATCTTGAAACAGTGATCCCTCAATTAAAAGAAAAAGGCATTAAACATGTTACATTAATGCCATTAATGATGGTTGCTGGTGACCATGCAAACAACGACATGGCTGGTGACGAACCTGATTCACACAAAAGCATCCTTATGAAAGAAGGCTTCACTGTAGATACATATCTTCATGGTGCTGGCGAAAACCAACAAATCCGTGATATCTTTGCTGAACGTGCTTCTGAAGCATATGATGCATTAGTAAAATAATCGCAATCACAATAGTATAGTATTAAAATTTAGGGGGATACGTTTCGTATCCCCTTATTTGAAAGAAATAAACAATGAAAACATATTTAAAAATTTGTAGTGCTGTTCTACTCTCCACTTCTTTGTTACTAGGTGGATGTGCAAAAACAGGTCCTACTACAACAGAAACAACTCGCACTGTCTCTTACCAAGATCAGTCCTACACAATTCCTGCTAACCCTTCTAAAGTTGTAGCATTATCTAATTCCATCTCTAAAATGATTTACGCTGTTGGTGGCAAAGCCATCGCTCGTGTTGAAAGTAACGAAAAATTACCTAGTGAAATTGAATCATTACCAAGCGTAGGCCATACAGCCAGTCCTAATATGGAACAATTAGTTGGTCTACATCCTGATTTAGTATTAGGCTTACCTAGCCAACATGAAAAATTCAAAGGGCAACTAGATAGCAATAACATCCCATCTATTTTAATTAACTATGATGGAATCAATGATAATATTCCACTATTAACATTATTGGGCAATATTTTCCATACAGAAGATAAAGCCAAATCTGTCATCGAAGATTACAATAAAAAAATCGATACTGTGAAAGCCTCGATTCCAAAAGATAAACCTGTCAAAGTTGCTGTATTACGAGCTACTGGCAAATCGGTAACCGCAGAAACACCACTAGCAATCACCGCCTCTATGGTTCGTGAGTTAGGTATTACCAACGTAGTAGAACAACATTTGAAAGACAATGTAACTTCTAAAACAGTTCCTTATTCTCTAGAAACATTAGCAGTAGATAATCCAGATATCATTCTTGTCGTTACCATGGGTAAAAAGGATGAAATCAATGCTACCTTCGCCAAAGAAATGACTAGTAACCCAGCTTGGAATCAATTACAAGCTGTTAAAAATGATAAAGTCATCTTCTTACCATCCCAATGGTTCTTATTGAACCCTGGACTAGAAACACCAGAAGCTATGGCTGAGTTAGCCAATATTATCTATGGTGTGAAAGTACAATTATAAACGATAAAATGCATGCTAACGTATATAGCAATCTATATACTGTATAGCATGCATTTTAATTTGCTATCTTGTTGCTTTCATTCTCAACTGCTTACAAATTGTAAGCAGTTCACTTCCTTCTCCTTTTAATCTCTTTTGAATTTATTTCGCACCTATATGTTACTTCAAACTTCCTATTTCGTCTTCTACTTGCAATTTAAGTACATTTTATATCGTCAAAATTGTACATTCTTATATTGACATTTACACAAAATATTCTAATAGTTACCCTTTAATTTTAAATTTTAACTTTCCCAAGAAATATCTATAATATCAAGACTGTCATCAAATTTAACAGCTAAAATTTCATCACTTTCTTCTGGAGAAATCATATAATCTACAATCATTATATTCTCTCCATCTACCCATAATCCAATATTCGTAACTTTCATACATTGTACAAATTCATTTACATCTTCTGGTAAATCAAGTTCTAATTCTTCTTTATGAAATGTAATATATGTATTATCTTCTAATAGATATTCTCCTATTACTTTTCTAGCTTTTTTGTTATATTCACCAAAATTTTGTAAAAACTTCGTAAAATTATCTAATAATTCTGTTGTGATTTTAGCTGGTTTACCATACCAAAGTGTTGTATTAATTCCATTTATCTCTTCTTCCCACAATACAACAACATCGTTACTAAATCCCATACCATCGTCTAATCCATTTACTAAATCTAATTCTCCAAAAAATTCATGTTTTATTCTTTCCATATTCTACCTCATTACAATTTTTATTTATTCTGTAAATTCACTTGTTACATCTATCTAATTTAAATTAGACTTTATATCCCCCTTTGAAATTAATTTATCGGTATATACTCTAAAACAATATCACAAAGATTTCCCTTTTCATCATACCCAAAATATACAGGATACTGTCCATCTCCAAAACCAGACTGAATCATAGGAATTGATAAATCTGTATTAGGAATTTTAAAGTTTATCCAGTCTCCATCTTCTCTTTGAAATTTTGGATATTTCATAGCATTTTCTTTAAACTCCTTTGCAAAAAAATCATTATAAATATTTTTTTCAGTATTTTCTTTATACCACTTCTCTACAAAATCACAATATTTATCTCTTGTTTCTACATCAACTATAGTTGCCAATCCTGCATCAACCATAAATCCAAAAATACTTTCATTATCTACACCTTCTAGGTTTTCATCACCTTTTAAAGCTTCGTAATAAATCACAGGCTTATATTCATTAAATTTTACTCTTGTAAGTACATAACGATAGTGTTCTTCTTCGATTTCTGCTACCAAAGTTTCAATACTATACTTTCCTCTTGGTACTTTGGTTAAGTAAGGTTTTTCTGTTCTACTCAGCCAAACCAAAGGATCTCTTACCAAAAGTTCTCCCGTAGGAAATATGATTTCTCCCATTTCTAAAACAAATAATTTTTTTCCATGAATTTCATTTTTTTCAAAAACTTCTGCATAGTTCGTAGGGGCAACTAATAAATGTTTTACTGTTTCATATTTTTCAATCCATTCTTTTGTTGTATTCATATATACTCCTTTAAAAATTTATTGTTCTACCCTATTCCTAATCTTTCACCACGTATTTTAAAAGTAGTATCCATATCAAATATCTTGCTTTTGAAATTTAGACAGTGTAAAATTTTTTACTTTATTTATTTTTATCATCTGCTAATCGCTTTAAATTTCTTTGATTTAATCTCTCTAGTGATAACATTTGATTTCTTGCAAGCTTTCTTAGTTCTATCATTCTTTCTTTTTGTTCTAAACCTTTCTCAATGAGGATTGCATTGTAGCTTTCCATATTAGCTAAAACTAATAATTCATTTAAAGTTGCATAATCTCTCATATTCCCTCTTAAATTTTTATTTTCATCTCGCCACTGTTTAGCCGTTTTATCAAATAAGGAAACATTTAACATATCTGCTTCACTAGCATATTTAAAACCTAACTGATTGTCCGTTAAATCATTTAGTAAATATGTTTGAATAGCATCAGTATGAATTTTATAGTTTATTTTTGATATTTCACGATGTAAATTCCAAGTGAGTGATAATTTTGAAGTTTCATCTTCTTTTAGTCTTTGGTAATCTTTAATGATATAAAGTTCAAATTCAGCTGAGATCCAAGAAGCGAATTTAAAAGCAATATCTTTATGTGCGAACGTACCACCACCTCTACCAACTTTTACAAATACGCCTTTGGCATTTGTAGCCGTTGCCCATTTCTGTGGGGATAATGTAAAGGCATTGCTACCTGCTTCTTATTTAAACCCCTCGAATTCGAGGGGTTTAAATTCTGGATTATTTAACTTCTCCCAAATCCCTAAATATTCGATAGTATTAAAATTTCTCATCCAATTTGCAACAACAACATTAGGTTCTTCTTTGTTTTTATATCTTGCGATATCTGTAAGACTAATATAATCATTTTTAAAATCTTCTGTGTAAATTTGTATTTCAAATCCTTTTACTTCAATCGTTTCTTTTTTAATCTTTGACAAAACTTATTTCTCCTTTCTAGTTCTATGTGGTGTTTACAATCATCTAAATATTAGATAACTCTAAACAACACATAGATTATTTATTTTAAGAGTATTAATTTTTTGTAAAAGCACTAAAACCCGATTTAATTCGGTCGAATTCGACCAAATTAAATTTTTTATCAATTTTACTCATTAATATACCGTTATTGTATCATACAATTATTGATTTATATACTAACACCATCAGTACATCTCCCAAGTCATAAAAAATCGGCATAGCCCATGATTATGACTATGCCAATATAAAGAATTATAGATTTCTTGTTAAGTTTTGTTCAAGTACTACAGCAACCCCTGTATCCGTATGTAAGGAAACTCCCCTACTTCTACATCGGTTCTAACAGCAAATACTGTTTCTAGTAATTCTTCTGTCATCACATCTTTTGGTGATCCATCGGCCAAGATCTGTCCTTGATAGAGTACACCGACCCGATGGGAATATTGTGCCGCTTGGTTCAATTCATGTAACACCATCACTACTGTTAACCCTTCACGGCGATTTAAGTCCTGTAATAGTTCCATAATCTCCAATTGGTGGTTAATGTCTAAATATGTGGTTGGTTCATCTAAAATTAATACCTTCGGCTCCTGTGCCAATGCCATGGCAATCCATACACGTTGCCGTTCTCCACCAGATAAGGAAGATACTAACTGATTCCGCAAATGACTCACTTGTGTGGCCTCTAGGGCAGCATCTACCACTTCTTTATCATGAGCTCCTTGTTGCTTCCACCAAGATTGGTAAGGGAATCGACCACAGTTAACGAGTTCTTCTACTAACATATCTTTCGGGATAGATGGTACTTGTGGTAAGAATGCCATATATCTAGCCAATTCTTTATTAGAAAAGCCCTTTGCCTCTTTCCCTGCAATTTGGATGGTTCCCGTACTTTTAATAGCACTGGTAATGGCATGTAATAAAGTACTTTTACCACAACCATTAGGACCAATTAATGTGGCGATTTCACCTTCGTATACAGTCCAATCGATACCTTTTAAAACTTCTTTTTCACCAAAGGAGACACAACAATCTTTCACAGAAATTACTGGTTTCATTAGTCATCCCTCCTCAATAAATACAAGAAGAATGGAGCCCCAAAGAAGGCCATAATAATGCCTACTGGAATTTCAATAGGACTAAATATAGTACGCCCTACAGTATCACTTATGACGAGAACGAAAGCTCCTAAAAAGGCAGACCCAGGCAATAGGAAACGATAATCTGTGCCTAGCATCATACGTGCAATGTGAGGAATAATCAGCCCTACGAAACCAATCAATCCTGCTACAGATACAGCACTAGCTGCTAATAATGCTGCCACGGCTGTCATCATAAACCTTGTTTTCTCTACAGCTAAGCCTAAACTACGAGCTGTTTCATCGCCTAAGCTGAGTATGGTCAATCGTTTTGCCCCTAAGAAGGCAAATAACAAGCCACCTATCGTATACGGAATTAAGACATACACTTGTGGCCAACTGCGAGCGGCAAGACCGCCAACCATCCATAATAGAGCCCCCTGCACTCGATCGCCATAGAATACGAGAAGGGCAGATATCATGGACCCTAGGAATGCTGCTACGGCTACACCAGCCAATATAATACGGCTTGGTCGTATGCCTTGTTTCCAGGCTAGGGCATACACTAGTATGGCCGCCGTCAAAGCCCCAATAAAGGCAATGAGTGGTACTGCATATTCTAGGTAAGGAAATAAAATTAATACAATAACACCAGCTAATCCTGCGCCTGAGGAAACCCCTACAATTTGCGGATCTGCTAATGGATTTTTCATAACTGCTTGTAAAATAGCACCTGCTACTGCTAGATTTGAGCCTACTAGAGCCGCTACAATATTTCTCGGTAAGCGAATGTTCCATATAACTAGTGAGTTCGTATCAGATAAAGTGGGAGACCACAATGTGTGCCAAATTTGAGCCAATGTAGTCTGGGCGGACCCAAATACTAATGATAAGATTAGGGCAGCAATCGCTGCTGCCCCAAACACTAGAACGAGAAACATACGCCATGCATTGCGTGTTTGACTCGTTCTATTCATTATTTCTTTTCTTTTCCTTCTACAAACAACATGTCGTTACGTTTTACATCTGTGTAGAACAATGCGTTAACAACGGATGCAGCAATGGAGCTACCACCTTTGTTACCTTGAATTGTAATATAAGGAACTGGAGATACTTCTGCCAAATAATCTTTAGATTCTGCAGCACCTACGAAGCCTACTGGAATCCCGATGATCAAAGCAGGACGAATACCTTCTTCTAACGCGAGGCGTAATACTTCGTATAAAGCAGTTGGTGCATTACCGATCGCCACGATTTGGCCTTCTAATTCTTTACCGAATGTACGCATCGCAGCAATAGAGCGTGTTACGCCTAATTCTTTTGCCATTTCAGCCACTTTTTCGTCACGAATTAAGCAATGTGCTTCACTATTATGAAGTTTCAATGCTGGTTTAGAAATACCTGTGCGCACCATTTCCACGTCCGTGTAAACATGAGCACCATTGTTCACAGCTTCAATACCTGCCGCTACAGCACCTTCACTAGTACGGAATAATTTCGCATATTCTACGTCACCAGACGCATGGATAGTACGAGATACCACACGAATTTCGTCCTCAGTAAACCCCATGTCTTTCACATATGGGTAAATAATTTCCATACTTTTATCTTCAATTGCTTTCGGGTTTTTAATGTAATCCATCGTAATCCTCCCATAGAGTGTTAAATTCTTCTACTGTTGAAATTGTCACTGCCCCTTTCGCCGGTGTTGGGCGATCGATGACGATGACATGTACGTTTAAATCGATAGCAGCTTGTAGCTTTGTATCTGATCCTCCTACAAGGCCAGAGTTTTTCATCACTACTACCTCTGCTTTTGTATCTTGGAACATGACCTTATTCATGTCATAAGAAAATGGTCCTTGCATAGCAATAGTATATTTAGGAGATACGTCCAAATCTTCCATCATTTGTAGCACTTCTGCCGTCGGTAATACACGGGTCCACACTTCTTTACCTTGTAGAGCCTCTGACTTGGCAAAAACATGCATCGTCTTACTACCTGTGGTCAGATAGATAATCTTACCTAGTTCACCAGCTAAGGTAGCCGCCTCTTCTTCATTGCTGACATGATGTAATTTATCATACTCTGGCAATGGCACTTCTTTTCGTTCAAAACGAATGAAAGGAATATCCATATCTGCTGCTGCCTCACGAGCTGTGGCTGTCACTATCGCCGCATAGGGATGACTTGCATCGATGAGCATCGTTATGCCTTTATTTTGAATCAGAGCTTTCATCTCCTCTAAATTCAAGCGTCCTTCATGGACTTCAATACCTGGATGGGATGCTAATTGTGCCCCATATTGGCTCACCACAGACACCAACACCGGTAATTCTGTATGCTCTTGTACTGCTACCGCCAAATTACGGCCATCTAGCGTACCCGCTATGACCCAAATCACAGTTTATATCCTCGCGGCGTAATGATTTTACCATTTTCCACATAAGTTTGGCTATTACCAATGATAACTAATGTTTGCATATCGATTTCTTCTTTGTGGAAATGCTCTAAATCAGAAATAATGATATGTTGACCTGCACGGCCTGCTTTTTGTACGATACCTACTGGTGTTTTAGGGTCACGATGTTGCAATACTAGTTCACGTACTTCATCTAAATGAGTGACACGTTTTTTACTGCGTGGGTTATACAAAGCAATAACCATATCACCTTCTGCACATAGTGCGGCACGTTTTTTGATTAAATCCCATGGTGTCATCAAATCACTTAAGCTGATCACAGCGAAGTCATGCATCAATGGAGCACCCAATACAGCTGCTGCCATGTTCACAGCGCTTAAACCTGGCACGATGTGTACAGGAGGACGTTTTTCCTCTGCCACTTTATTGGCCAATTCAATCACTAGGCCAGCCATGCCGTATACACCAGGGTCACCACTGGATACCACCACCACGTTATAACCTTCTACCGCTAAATCCACAGCTTGTTGGCAACGGTCCACTTCTTGCATCATGCCTGTGCCTACAGTTACTTTATCAGCAATTAGGTCTTTAATTAGATCTAGGTATGTAATATAACCTACTACACGGTCTGCTTCTAAAATAGCTGTGCGCGCTTCTGGTGTCATAAATTCTGGGTTACCAGGTCCTATTCCGATAACTTGCAATGTACCCGTGCAATGGCTACGGTTGTTCTCGGAAATATTGTTTTGTGCTGCAGTAGCTCCTGCCCCTGCGCTAGTAATAGTGCTGTCGTTTCGCATACGTTTCCTACTCCTATGGTTTGTTTAACAAAATTTGATTCAATAATTTGTGCCTCTTCAATACAAGGGGCCATTTCTTCTTGTGTATAAAACTGGATAGGCCATTTGAGCTCTTTCATAGCTTCCAATAATCCTACTTCATCAGCTTTCACGATGACCGAGGCAGCTCCCTTAACACTTAATGGGGACCGTTTTATGTTTTGCAATGATTCTGCTACCGCTGAAAGTATCAATTCTTTCGGTGTATCACGGCGGCATCCGATGCCCACCGTCATAGTCGGTGGTCGCAACACCAGTGTGACACCTACGCACTCAATAGTTCTATCTGTAATCACAACCTTTGGCTCATCCCCCCATGGGAACGGTTCCTCTGGATGAAAAAGAGAATAGTCCACTTGATGTACTTGCACAGCTGTCTCAAAGTCATCTGCCAAGGTACTATCCAAATAATATTTAACAGCATCACCATTGACGATAGCTGCATTCACCTTGATAAGCATGGAAAAGTCTTCCACCTTGGCGCCAATTTTTCTAGCCAATACATCTGGTGCGGGCAATTGATTTACATCTGTGGCCGTTGTAATCACCGGCGTAGCACCTGTAATCATTGCCACCTCACTAGTCCATTCATTGGCACCACCTAGATGTCCAGATAAAAGGCTAATCACAAAGTGGCCCCCTTCATCCATCACTAAAATAGCTGGATCTTCCGATTTATGCTTGATAAAAGGTGCAATCATACGCACTACAATGCCTGTGGCCATGATGAATAAGATGCGATCATAGTCGTTCCACAACTGTTCTATATGTGGTTTCAAGGAAGAAAGGGATATGGCTGTGTCTCCACTTTCACGTTCTACTTTTTCATAACAGTCCACCACATGTTCCTGTACATAGGCACTGCGTACTTGTTGGCCTAGCTTAGCCCCACGTTTTGTAACAGATACGATAGCAATCTTCATTACTTCGCATCTCGATACATATGAGCAAAGCCTTTGTCATAGAGTTTAGATAATTCGTAATCTGTATCTAATACACGGCTTACTACGATCATAGCTTGGCGGATCACACCTTCTTCTGCCACCACATCAGCAATCGTTTCTAATGTGCCACGAATGATGCGTTGGTCTGGCCAAGATGCTTTCACAACGATAGCCACAGGTGTTGTTTTATCATAACCACCTTCAATTAATTCTGCAGCTACTTTATCAATCATTTGGACAGACAAGAAAATACACATTGTTGCACCATGGCTAGCCAACATGGATAATTTCTCTTTCTCTGGTATAGGCGTTCTGCCTTCCATGCGAGTGATGATCACAGTTTGCGTTACATTTGGCAATGTATACTCTTGTTGCAAAGCTGCTGCCGTTGCCAAGAAGGAGCTTACCCCAGGTGTTACATCATAAGTAATGCCCATTTCTTTTAACGCATCCATTTGTTCTTGGATGGCTCCGTAGATAGCAGGGTCACCTGTGTGCAAACGCACCACTGTTTTACCTTCTGCTACACTTGCTTTTGTCACTGCTAATACATCATCTAAGCTCATAGATGCAGAGTTATGAATTTCACAACCTTCTTTGCAGGCTTCTAAAATCTCTGGATTTACCAAAGAACCAGCGTAGATCACTACATCTGCTTCTTGCACTAATCGATATCCCTTACGGGTAATTAATTCTGGATCTCCAGGGCCTGCGCCCACGATATGTACTTGTGCCATATTATGCCTCCTGTTTCACTGCAGTTACGATAAAAATAGGGCTCAATGGATTTAATAAATGGTATGGGCCAGCTTTTCTGAAACGGCTCACTTGCATTTGGAATCCTTCATAGGTATATGGTCTACCTTTTAATTCTTTCAAAATGGTATACCCTGTTTCCATAGTCACGGCTGTTACCACAAGACGACCACCCACCTTTAACAAGCGTGTCGCTTCGTCCATAATGGTGCCCATACCACCAGCGCTACCTCCGATAATAACAGCATCTAATTCTGGCAAATCTTCCATGCCTTCTGGGGCTTTGGCCTCAATAATTGTTAAGTTTTTTACGCCAAATTTTTCTTGATTTTGGCGAATTAAATCTGTCGCTTTTTCAAAGCGTTCAATCGCATACACATGTCCTTTAGGAGCTCCTAAAGCAGCTTCGATAGAAATCGAACCTGTACCGGCCCCTACATCAAGGACAACACTATCTTCTTCAATGCGAGCTTCATTCATGACAACCATGCGAATTTCTTTTTTCGTCATCGGCACATCGCCACGAATAAACTCCTCGTCTTCAATTCCAAAAAAATGTCTCATCCTAATACCACCATTACGGAGTGCCCAAAGCCCTCCAATGTCTGTAATTCTTCTAATGTACCGCGTTCAATACGCTCATCTTCATAACTCAATCGTTCGCAAGCAGCCGCTTTTGTATCCTTCGGCCAACCATGTTCTTCGATTAAGTATTTTGCAATATATGCTGGATTCTGTTCAGGATCTGTTAAGAATCCTAATTTACGTCCTTCCGCATAATACAAATCTTTTTCCTCTGGTCGACGACCGTGAAAGCTCATTAAATCTGCATTGTGCCACACTTCTCCAAGTCTAGCAAAGGCAAATGTCATGGAACTTATTCCCGGCGTCACATCGATTGGATTGTTAGGGAATTTAGTTTTTAAGTATGGCAATAAGGAATAATATCCCGTATCGCCGCTGACTAAGACTACAATGTCATTAGATTGTAGTTGCTGTCCCATCCATTCAGCCATAGGTGCTAATTTCGCAATAGGAAAGGTTGCCTGACCAGGCTGAGCAAAATCTTCTAATGCTCGCTCACTTCCTACCAGAACCTTAGCCTCTTTGATAAGATGTAATCCTCTAGGTACTACATACTCTGGATTCCCAGGGCCAATACCTACGACATACAAGGTATGTGCCATGATTCTTCTTCTCCTATTTCCTTCGCTACCTCATCGACGGCCAATATAGTACCATCTAAGGTAGATATGATAATACCAACCTTTGCATCTTGCGCAATATAGCGCATAGAGCGCAAGGAGGCTCGATCCGCAACACGCTGATAAATGCCCTCTAGATGCTCCCGTTCAATAATTGGCATAGCCGCCTCTGTAGTACGACATTCCATCAATTCTTCACACACTTGTTGGGATGCCCCTTCTAAGGCTGCATAGGCAACAATTGTTTCCATACGTCCATCACTCATGCGGTTATGCGTGTGAAAGCTACCGCTAGCCAATTTAATAATTTTACCAATATGACCTATGATAAGAATATTTTTGAAGCCAATCTTCACGCATTGTTCTAACATAAAACCGATAAAATTACTAGTTTCTGCCATTTGATTGATAGAAATACCTAGCTGCTCTTTGGCAATTTCCTGTCCAATACGGCCAGGCACTAAAATCGCAGTGGTGTAACCAGCTTCCTTCATCACTCGTAATTGAGGTACCAAGGAGTTTTTGAATCCTTCTTCACTCATTGGTTTTACAATACCTGTAGTGCCAATGATAGAAATACCACCTTCAATCCCAAGAGTGCCATTCAAGGTCTTTCTAGCTAAGGTTTCCCCGGCTGGAACAGAGACTTTTACATGGATACCCATGCCCTTAGGCACTAATTCATCGAATACATAGGAAATCATTGTTCTAGGGCCCGGATTGATAGCAGGTTCTCCTACAGGTAAAGCCAACCCTGGCTTCGTTATGGTTCCTACTCCAAATCCTGCTTCATAGGTAATTGTTCCCGACTGATTTAATGTCACCGTAGTCACAATATCTGTACCATGCGTGACATCCGGATCATCACCACCGTCTTTCACAACAGTTACCATAGCCTCAGTAGGTGATAGTACTTCTACCTTCGCAATAGGCACAACAATGAAAGCATCTTGAGGATTTCGTATAGACACTTGGTCCACTATTTCTTCTTCGATTAGGGCTAAGAGTCCAGCTTTCACCCCTGCGGTTGCACAGGAACCAGTGGTGTACCCACCACGCATATCTTCTACGTTCATAGTCCCTCACATGATAAAATAGGAGCATCCAATGGGCGATGCTCCTCTATTTGATTAAGAACGGAAATTCACAAATTGTAATTCCACAGGTAAATCTTGTTCACGAAGCATGGTAATCACTGCTTGCAATTGATCTTTATCTTTTCCTGCCACACGTACTTGGTCTTCCATAATTTGAGCTGTCACTTTTATTTTCATGTTTTTGATTAATTTGACAACATCCTTAGCCACCTCTTTAGAGATACCATTTTTAATGGTCACAACTTGGCGTACAGTACCGCCAGATGCTGGTTCAATTTTACCATACTCTAAATTTTTAATAGCTACATTACGTTTTACCATTTTACCTTTTAATACATCAATGATTGCACCTAATTTATATTCATCATCACAATGAATTTTAATCGTATCACCATCATGCTCTATATCTGCTTTACTATTACGGAAATCGTAGCGTGTACCAATCTCTTTCTTCGCTTGATTTACTGCATTATCTACTTCTTGCATATCCACTTCGGATACAACGTCAAATGAACAATCTTTAGCCATATAAACCTCCAATACATATTTACATGAACAGTTCAATTATACCCTACTTGCCTTATATTTTCTACCTTTATAGTGCGCTTTAATTATAGCTTTTAGGAATGTAGTATACGTTAAAAAAATACCTAATGAATACAGTGTTAATTCCTCTATTCATTAGGTGTCTATTATCAATATATCAAATTATTTTACGCCATCTTTTGTGCGTTCAAAACCTACTTGCTCTGCAGCGATTTCATACAAAGCAATGGATACAGGATTTTCTGTTCCTACTTCACCTACAAGAGATGGATCTCCATCTGTTAATTCACGAGCACGCTTAGCTGCTAATGTCACCAATGTGTATTTACTATCCACTTGTTTTTCCAAATCTTTTAAATGCGGTTCTACCATCATAATGAAAGTCTCCTCTGTATTAAACACTAGTATTTTGACATAACAATAGCAACTTAATGATTTTCTTGTTGCTCATTGCTATATCGTTTATAAATGTATTGAATTTTTTCTTTGTTTCGACTAATCTTGCAGGTCTCAGCTCTTAAAATAGAAGCCGTTCTTTCAATGGCATCTTCTAAATCATCATTGACTACAATATAGTCATAGCGATGTGCTAAGGCTAATTCCGAGCAAGCCAAGGATAATCGCTTGTGGATGACTTCTTTATCATCTGTACCACGTCCATGCAAACGTGATGTGAGTACATCTAATGAAGGAGGCACTACATAAATAAAGACAGCATCACTATAGGACTCTTTTACTTTCATAGCCCCTTGAATATCGATTTCCAAGATCACGCTTTTGCCTTCTTCTAATAAGTTCATCACGTGTTCTTTTGGTGTACCATAATAGTTATCGTACACTTTCGCATATTCTAAGAATGCATCTTCTTTGATTAAACTTTCAAATGTATCTACATCGCGGAAGAAATAGCTAATGCCCTCTTCTTCACCCACCCGTGGTTGACGTGTGGTCATAGATACAGAATAGACCAAATTCGGCATTTGCTTGCGAAGTTCTGCACAAATTGTACCCTTCCCCGCACCAGATGGTCCAGAAATGACGATTAATATTCCTTTGTCAGACATGATAACTCCAGTACTACTTACGCATTATTCTATATTCTGAATTTGCTCTCTTACTTTTTCTAATTCTACTTTTAATTGTACAACTGTATCTACAATTGTAATTTCATTCCCCTTAGACCCCATTGTATTGACTTCACGATTCATTTCTTGTAATAAGAAATCTAGCTTCCGTCCAATAGGTCCCTCTTCTTCGAGGATTTCCTTTAATTGTACCATATGTGAGGCAAATCGAGCAATCTCTTCTGAAATATCTACTTTATCTGAAAGTATAGCCACTTCTTGAACAAAGCGTTCTTCTTGAAAATCCGCACCTACTTTATCTAACATCGTATGAATCCGCTGTAACAAACGTTCTTCATGATGTGCCAAAGCCACATCTCTACGGCTTTCCATATAGGCAAATAACTTTTCAATCCCTTGTAAACGTGAAGTAATATCTTCTTTCATCGCCACGCCTTCTTTAGCGCGCATTGCAAGAACACCTTCTATAGCGATTTGGGTTGCTTCTTCTAAGGCTTTACCAATCGTCCCTTCATCAGTAGATGGTTCTTCTACAGTAACCCAATCAGAAGAAATGGACATAATAGCCGATAAAGGAACCTCTTTCACATCTGCATAAAAGTCTTCATCTACTAAAAATTGTTTAATTTGTCCACATAAGGCTCGGTTCATACGCAAATCTTTTTCTTGCTCTCCTGATTCTTTATACAAAATGGACACCTCTACCTTACCACGTTGAAAGGCAGATTGAATCAACCGTCTCACTTTGTCTTCAAACACATTAAATTGTTTTGGACTTTTTATAGTAATATCACAATAGCGTGTATTTACTGTTTTAATCTCTACTTGGAAACTTCCTGTTTCCGTAGTCACTATGCCGCGACCAAAGCCTGTCATACTGTTCATGGATTTACCTCGCGTTTCCGTTCTATTTCTTACCTTTCAGTATAGCACGGTAGGCGTAAAAATAAAACGTTTTCTTTACTTTAATCTATATCTACCAGCATCATCAAGCTTACTTATTTTATTTACTATATCCTAGAGGTCCATTACAATATCTCTACATATTGTTCGCAACGAACTATATATCTTTTCTTTTATGGTCTGTAAATTTATAATTGGAGCCACCGTCTTGTGTGTCTTATATGTAATTCTTCCACTATCTATACCTACTACTGCTAGATTAGTGTATACTAGTATAGGAATGGTATTAAAAACTATTTACTAATTCAACTTAAATCTATTTATTAATACGATATAAACATTGTATCTCTAGTAAGTCAAAATATACTGGCAATCATTTTCTGCAACTTCGTGAAAATACATGCTCAGTTTTATTACTAACACGTACACTCAATATTTATTTTGTCATATTATAGCAAAATAATTTACCTATACAGAAAGGAATCCCATGAATTTAGATGGCTTAACATTATCTGTGTTAATACGAGAGCTGAACGAACAAATAGGAAATGGTCAGATTCAACGTATTCAGCAGATTGACAAAACAAGTATACTTTTAAAAATTAATACCCCTACCACAAGTCCATACTTAGTGATTACTGTAGGAAGCGCTCCGTCTATCTATGTAACAGATAAAATAGTAGATGCTCCAAAAGAGCCTACGTCTCTTATTATGTATTTACGAAAACATATTGAAGGGGCTCGCATCACAAATATCGAGCAACTTCACGGGGACCGTATCATCCGAATTACAGCCGACAAGTTAGGGTTAGACGGTTCCATCGTTGTAAATGAAATCTATGTAGAGCTAATGGGCAAATATTCCAATTGTATTTTCGTACAAAACGGAACCATCTTGGAATCTCTCGTTCACGTCACTCCACTGATGAACCGTGTACGCTCTGTGGCACCTAAGTTACCTTATGACTTGCCACCTAATACATCTCGTGTCGATCTCATGCAATTCTCTAGTACAGAGATAACACAATTACTACAATCCTTTTCACAAGATACAATAGGTAATACCATTCGTCATATCTTTAACGGCTTCGGTCCTGTTCTATTAGATGATCTATGTTATCGTATGGGTTTACTGTCTACTACACCCATGACATCAGACCTGATTCATACAGTTACAGATGGACTGACCAATTTGCAATCTCAACTTCTTAGTGCTCAAGGATTATTGCAATATACTACAGCAACCGGCAAACGTTTATTAACTCCTATTCCTATTTCTGAAAGTTCTCCTCACACCATTGTTGACACCATACAGTACACAACAATTTCCGAGGCCCTTTCACAGGATGTGGCAAAGCTAGGAGCCATTCATACTGCCGGAAAAGAGTTAGAAAAAATTATCGCCGCAGCTATCAAAAAAGAAGAAGGTCGCCATGAAAAAATTAAAGCCGAATTAGATGATACATCCAAAACTGATATGTATAAATCCTATGGGGACTTGCTCATGATTTATAGCTACTTACCGCATCACTACGAGCCTGAAGTAACGGTACAAAATGTCCTGTCTGATGAAGGTGAAAACATTACCATTCCTTTAGACCCACCTTTGTCCATTACAGAAAATGCGCAGGCCTATTATAAGCTATATCGGAAAATGAAAAATCGTACTAAGAATGGTCAATACCAATTAGAACAAAGTACAATGCGTCTTGCCTATTTGGAGTCCATTCAATACAGTTTATCCCTAGCTACAACAAAACAGGCTGTCCAAGAAATCCGCAGTGAATGTGAAAGTGCAGGCATCTTGCGTCAATCTAAAAAGCCGATTCCTTTCAAAATTAAAAAGGATAACTTCTTGCATTTTACCATCCCTGGAGGCGATGTATATGTAGGGCAAAATAACCAACAAAATGAATATCTCACCAACCGTTGGGCTAAACCAACTGACCTATGGCTACACACACAGCATATACAAGGTTCCCACGTGATCTTGCGGTCTGACATTGAGCCAGATATTAAAATGATTGAAGCCGCTGCACAAATCGCTGCATACTTTAGCAAAGGGAAAGATACATCTAAAGTAACCGTGGACTACACCTTAGTGAAACATATTAAAAAGCCACCTGGATCACCATTGGGGTATGTCATCTTTAATACCCATAACGACATCGTAGTAGAACCTAAAGCACCTGAAGGATATGTAGAAAATAATCAAATCAGTTAACTAGTTCTATGCCGGTTTCACATACTGATCTTCATTCTGATATGTAATATATTTGTTAATGTAATTAAAAGCATATACACTACACAAAAAGGCTGTAAGCATTCAAACCATTTGCTTACAGCCTTTTTATCATTTTTTATGTATAGCACTACTATAACAATGCATTCATTTTACCAATTTCAGTAATTTGCTCTACTGTTAATTTTGTAATACGAGAAATCATCTCTATAGACAACTTTTCTTTTAACATACCAATTACCGTTTCAACTTTCCCTTCTTCCCTACCTTCTTCTCTACCTATTTCTATTCCTTCTTTTAGTTTATTCTCCATTTCAAATGCTAACGTCATATAATCTCGCCTCCATTCATCACATTGTTTAATCGTATGAACTTCACTATCAATCTCATACATCAAAGCATCTTCCGGTTCTTTTCCATCTATATAATCTAAAAAATATTTTAGCGGTTTAGATTGTATCCAGATTATAGCACAAAGATGATAGTTTAACGAGTTATATTTAATGACTAAAGCTTATCCCAATACATCTGCCATGGCTTGTACTGTTCGTTCAATGGCGATATCGATAGTCTCTTTATCAATTGTTAAAGGTGGGTTGAAATAGATTACATTTCCTAATGGACGTAATAATAAACCTCTATTCAAGGCCTTTTTATAGATTTGATAGCCCATGCGCAAGGAGCCCTCAAAGCCTTCTTTTGTATCCTTATCTTTTACAAGTTCGATAGCATTGATTAGTCCCATACGGCGGATTTCACCTACATTTGGATGGTTGCCTAAGACTTTCACTAAGGCATCGTGTAAATAATTCCCCATATCTTCAGCTTGTTCTAAAATATGCTCATCACGCAATATATCTAGGACCGCCAATGCAGCAGCACATCCCAATGGGTTACCACTATAGGTATGGCTATGCATGAACGCTTTCATCGTATGATAGTCATCGTAGAAAGCTTGGTAAATCTTTTCAGCCACTACTGTAATAGACATCGGCATATAGCCACCAGTCAATGCTTTGGATACGGCCATGATATCTGGAGATACTCCTGCATGGTCAAAGGCGAATAACTTGCCTGTACGACCAAAACCTGTGGCAATTTCATCAGCAATCAGTAGCACTCCATAACGATCGCAAAGTTCACGCAACTTACGTAAGTACTCTGGCGGATACATTTTCATACCTGCACAACCTTGAATCAAAGGCTCTACTATGACAGCCGCCAACGTGGAACCATGATCTGCAAAATCTTTCTCCATATGCTCAAAGCATTCACAAGAACAGTTATCTCTCGTTGTATCATAAGGACAACGATAGCAATCTGGTCCTTGTGTATGAACAGTTTGATCCATCAGCATTGGTTTATAAATTTCAGCAAATAAATCCATACTGCCTACCGATAAAGCACCGATTGTTTCACCATGGTAACTTTCACTAAGGCACAAGAATTTTTGACGCTCTGGATGACCTGTTTGATAATGATATTGGAAGGCCATTTTCAAAGCACATTCTACAGCACCAGATCCATTATCACTAAAGTGAAAGCGTGTTAATCCTTCTGGTACTACTTCTTTCAAACGTTCCGCCAAAGTGATGGCAGGGCGATGACTAAAGTTAGCAAAGATAACATGCTCCAATGTATCTAGTTGTTGTTTAATAGCCTCATTTACCTTTGGATGACAGTGACCCAATAAATTACACCACCAAGAACTGATGATATCTATATATTCTTTTCCCTCTACATCATATAAATAACAACCTTTTGCATGGTCGATCACAATCGGTGGCAATGTTTCATAATCTTTCATTTGAGAACATGGATGCCAAATTAATTCCAAATCCTTTTTCGCCCAATCTTTCATGTGTATACCTATACCTCTCTTATAATTATCTAATTACGCCTGGGGATTCACAATCTCCTCGTAACAACTTAACATAGCATCTACATCCATATGCAACGATGTTTCACCTGGTCCTACTCGATCTAATACAGGAATGCCTGTTAATCGTTCTATCATCACACAATTGTCTTCTTCCATAGGGTTTCCTGTGTAGTGATTTACAATAATTCCTTTTACAGGAATACCTTTGGATTGCAAATAATGAATTGTTAATACTGTGCTATTAATCGTCCCTAATGCCGCTGTGGCTACTATTATAGTGGGTAAGTTTAAATCTTTTACCACATCTTCTAGCATATACAGTTCTGTATCTGTTACATGCAAAGGGCATATGATACCACCACTACCTTCTACCGTTGTATATGCATGAGCTCTCGCTACATGACAGAAGTTTTTATTCACCACAGTTCTATCGATGACTTTCCCTTCATGACGCGCTGCCAAATGGGGCGATACTGCTTCATCAAATACATAGGATAGCAATGTGTCATCTGCCTGTGAAAGCCCTGCCACTTGTTTCACGTACCCTGCATCACTTTCAGTAATACTAGGTGCACCACTGACAGCTGCTTTGTAATAGGCTACATCATGCCCAGCCTCACGAAGACGTTTCAACCACAATGCTGTAATATATGTTTTACCAACATCGGTTCCTGTTCCTAAGATATATAACCCCTTTGGTTTTTGTATAGTTGTCATGATTCATATCCTTTCTTACGTTGTATATCTTGCTATTTTCCTCTGTAAAATCCATATAAGGTGCATATAATCATTATATACGCACCTTATATACGTTCACTCATTTTTTACTTCAAAATTGGAATCAAACGTTTTGCAATGACTGCTGCCAAAATACAAAGGAAAATATCTGGGATCACCGGCAAAGCAAAGCAATAGATAAACAGCGCATCAAGCCCAATTGGTTTTCCTAAATATAAATCTTTAATTTCATATAAGTAGAGCATCCCCACTCCATAAACGATTGCTAGGTTTACAAAGGATGCGGCTAATAATCGTTTAAATGTTAACGTCACTGAAGTTTCTACCATGCGACCCGCCACAAAAGCTCCAATAGCAAACCCTAGAAGATATCCAAATGTAGGTTTTACAACATACATAAGTCCGCCACCTTCAGTAAAAATTGGAACTCCTGCCAGCCCAAGAATTAAATACATGACAACACTCATTCCGCCCAGTCGACTACCTAAAATTAATCCTGCCAGTGTAGTAAACAATAACTGCAACGTAAATGGCAAATACGGAATCGGAATTTTAATAAATGCCCCTACCGCTACCAAGGCTACAAATAAAGCCGTCATCGTAATTTGTCTAGCACTCATCGTTCCTCTTACATTTACTTCTTCTTTCATGATACGATCCTCCCTTGATCGACAATACATGATGATAAAAAATGTCTTTCAAGTAGTATTAAAGCACTATTATTTTTCATTGTCAACTCGAATTGATTTACTAGGAGTTTACAATAAAAAGAACCGACCACTTTAATATCTTCCATTGTGTCAAAGTGATCGGTACTAATGATTATATTTCAAACCAAAAAATATATTTAGTATTTAAATATGCGTAATACATCTAAACAAAATATAGATCGCAAAAATACCCCAAAATCCTCCCATCGATTTGGGCTAGTAAGACTTAACCAACTTTTCCACATTTGCTATCTGCACTGTATCTTCTTGTTTCCATGTTAATGGAACCACAGAAATATATCCCTCTTTAATATGTCCTACATCGGTTGGTCGTTCTTCTTTTTGAAAGCCTTGGTCCCCCACAATCCAGTAATATTCTCTACCTTTTGCATCTTGGCGAACATCAATGACATTTGTATATTCTTGGAACCCTTGATGGAACACTTTCACTTGGTCCCACCCTATTGGTCCTTCTTTCAAAAAGTTTACATTCAGCAATCCTTTGTATTGTCCATCTTCATACATCACTTTGATAAAGTCTGTAATAAAAGGTAGAATTTCATCCATTCGTTTTGGACTATATCGCTCTAGGGATAATGCTAAGGATGGGATACCATATATCAATCCTTCCATAGCCGCTCCAACTGTACCTGAATAAATCGCATCAGACCCTAAATTAAATCCATGGTTAATTCCTGAAACCACTAAATCTGGCTTGTCCTCTTGTAATAAATAGGATAGAGAAAACTTCACGCAGTCTACAGGTGTACCTTCTACAAACACCATTCTAGGGTTCTCATCATCTTCGCTCATTTCCTTAGCACGAATTGGTACTTGTACCGTTAATGCACTAGATTTTGCACTTTGCTCGACTTTAGGTGCCACTACCGTCACACGGTGATGCTTAGCTAACTCTTGTGCTAACCCTTGTATCCCTGGAGCCCATAGGCCGTCATCATTTGTTACTAAAATATGCATATTCGTATCATTATCCTTCTATAGCCGAGATTTTTTCCACCCGTTTTTCATGGCGACCGCCTTCAAATTCAGTATGTAACCAAATGTCGACGATATCTAATGCTAAGCCTTGACCAATCACTCGTTCTCCCATAGTCAGTACGTTAGCATTGTTATGTTCACGGCTAGCATGAGCAGAAAAAGTATCGTGACATAATGCAGCACGAATCCCTTTTACTTTATTCGCTGCAATGCCGATTCCGATACCTGTACCACATGTCAAAATACCGCGATCAAATTCACCCGCTGCCACAGCTTCTGCCAATGGCTTCGCCACATCTGGATAGTCCATGGAATCTGTGGAATACGTACCAAAATCTTTGTACTCAATACCTTGTTTTTCTAGTAATCCTTTAATCGCTTCTTTTAAATGAAATCCACCATGATCACAACCAACTGCTACTTTCATTTTATCCTCCTTACTACAATACTTCTTCCAGGTAGTATTGTGTGAAAAATATATCTCTAATTGTATCCTTACTACATAACTTTAAATACACGTAGTATCCGTTGTATTCTCAAGTTACCTATGAATACTATATTTTTATATATAGCTAACACATATTTTGTATCAATTTTACTACTTATGCAGTTCAATTCCTTTTCGTAGATACTCCACAATTTGTTTGGCAGTTTTACTATATACCTCTTGAGATTGTCCAAAAGGATCTACCACATCTCCGTCTTCTCCACCAAATTCAGCAAGAGTCATAATTTTTTTACTGTCAAAAGGAAATTGACGAAGTAATATTTTTTTATGGCCTTCTGTCATAGCTAGTACATAATCTGCAGCTTTCACAAAATCTATTTTTAACGGACGAGAGCTATGTTCGCTAATATCTTCGCCTACTAATTCTTGAACTGCTACTACTGATTCTTCACTGACCTTAGCCCCTGGTACACAAAATAGACCAGTAGACAGCGTAACTACATCCACATGTTGTTCACGTCCAACTGCGCGTGCAATCCCTTCTGCCATGGGACTACGACACGTATTTCCTGTACATACAAATAATAAATTCATAATTACCTCTACTATACTTTAAAGCAATGTTACATGACCACCACTGGCCTTCTCTAAGCGATTCATAACGGCCACGCCAAGTCCTACTGGTGTACATCCTTCCACAATCAATGTATCCACACCAATGTCGTTAAACTGTAATAAACTATCGTATAAACGATTGGCCAATGCAATAGGCTCTGCTTGTTCACCATATACAATGATATCTACTGAAAGTGTAAAATTAGGAAGCACTGCATTTAAATTTTCTAAAGTTTCCTCTGAAAGTAATAACCCAATTCTCGGCTTTCCCTTACAATCTTCCTGTAACATAGGTTCCTGCTGAACTATCGCATCTATGATGTCTTTCATATGTTCTGCTACTATTAATGACTGTCCCACGAGTACTTGAACAGGCATGTCTGGTGCATAATGGCGATATTTCATCCCTGGCGCTTTCGGCGCTTCTGTAGGGTCATGCAATGCCGTATCATATACCACATGGTCCGCCACCATTTCTAGCATCTCTTTTGTAACACCACCTGGACGCAAGATAATCACCGCATCATCTTCGACTTGTACGACTGTAGATTCTACACCTATTTCACAGGGACCTGCATCCACTATTGCATGAATACGTCCTTTCATATCATGCAGAACTGCTTCTGCGGTGGTTGGACTTGGTCGCCCTGACCGATTAGCACTAGGCGCTGCGATAGGCACACCTGCAATACGTATGATTTCACGGCATACGTCATGATCTGGACATCGTAATGCTACCCGTGAAAGTCCACCGGTCGCTCGTTCTGGCACAAGTGCTGACTTTTCAAAGGTAATCGTTAATGGGCCAGGCCAAAAGGTATCCATTAAGGTTTGTTCTAAAGGAGTGATATGTTGTACTAAACGATGTACCATAGATTGGTCACATACATGTAAAATCAAAGGATTGTCCGAAGGTCGCCCTTTTGCTTCATAAATACGATCCATCGCATCTGCTGCCAGTCCATTAGCTCCTAAACCGTAGACCGTCTCCGTAGGTATAGCTACCAACTCCCCTACACGAAGCAAAGTACCGGCTAACTCCACATCATTTGCAGTTAATAACTGTGTCTCAATATGATCTACTACTTCCATATCATACCTCCTTTCCTATGTACTGTTTCCTATTTACTATTATATCACTTATAACAAACTTATTTTAAACTATATGAGACAGTAATTTTCAACTCTCATCCTTCCTCCACAAAGCGAGCCGTATATAAACTTTTGTTTGTACAGGATATTGTTGATTACTACAGATAGAGTGCCATATACTTCGGAGCAAATCTCAGTGGAACGTAAATTTGTGGAGAAGTATATGGCGCTCTATCTCCGCTATCACATGTACCGGACAAAATTTTATATAGAAGAGCGTCGTACTTCCCAACGCACTTCACGTATTATACCAGCGATATCTCGTTGATACACTGGTTCTCCATAGCATCCTGTTTCTCCAGCTAGCTTTGCTACTGCCTCTTCTTGGCCTTGTCCAATTTCGATGGCAAGGTAACCATGGTCTTTAACAAGACGCCAGCCTTCACGAATGATAGGAATATAAAACTCTAATCCCGTAGTTCCCCCATGTAATGCAATATGAGGCTCGTGTAATACCTCTTGAGATAATGCTTTCATCTCCGCTGTTGTAATATATGGTGGGTTCGACACAAGTACATCAAATACTCCTTCTAAGGATGTGATTTGTTCTCCAAATAAAGACTTACAAGCATCCATTAACGCATTATATTCATTACCTTTGCCTATGTTCACCTGTTCTAACAGCTGTTTTATATCACTTTCACAGAACCTTGAAACATCGGCTAATTCTAAAGATATGCGATTGTCCTCAGCGACTGCTAAGGCTGTATTGGAAATATCTACTCCTATACCAATGGCGTTCGGTAAATAGTGCAGTAAACTTAGCAATATAGTGCCTGGGCCGGTACATAAATCTAAAATCCGCGGCGCAGATTCTACGTCATATAGATCCAAAATATCTTCAATTAATGTTTCCGTATCAGGACGGGGAATCAATACATGCTCATTGACATGAAAGTCTAATCCCATAAATTCTTTATGCCCTGTAATAGCTGCTACACTATATCCCTTCGCACGTTGTACCACTAGAGGTCGATAGGCATCTAATTCAGCTTTGTCCAAAGGTCGATCAAAATTGACATATAAGTACATGCGGTCACAGCCCAAACTATGAGAAAGCAGTACTTCCCCATCCAAGCGGCTTGATTCTATGCCTTTGGAGCGAAAATACTGCTCTGTCCATTGGAGCATGCGACTAATAGTCCATAACTCATTATCCATGTTGATTTGCCTCTTGCATTTTAGCGGCTTGTTCTGCTGTGATTAAGGCTTGGATTAATTCATCCATATCTCCATTTAATACAGCATTTAATTTGTATAAAGTTAAGTTAATTCGATGGTCTGTAACACGACCTTGTGGATAGTTGTACGTACGAATACGCTCGGAGCGATCCCCTGTACCCACTTGGCTTTTACGGTCTGCTGCCATAGCTGATGTCGCCTCTTGCTCTGCTTTATCTTGTAATTTAGCACGCAATACGCGCATTGCTTTTTCACGGTTTTTGAGCTGAGAACGCTCATCCTGACAAGCTACCACAATACCAGATGGTTTGTGTGTAATACGGACAGCTGACTCCGTTTTATTAATGTGCTGTCCACCTGCACCAGATGCGCGGTATGTATCGATTTCCAAATCTTTTTCATTGATTTCGATGTCGATATCTTCTGCTTCTGGTAATACCGCTACCGTTACAGTAGACGTATGGATACGTCCGGAAGATTCTGTATCTGGCACACGTTGCACACGATGTACGCCACTTTCAAATTTTAACTTAGAATATACACTGTCGCCTTCGATGGAGAACACGACCTCTTTAAAGCCCCCTAATTCAGGCTCGTTCGCATCGATGATGGTACATCTCCAGCCTTGTGTTTCTGCATACTTTGTGAACATACGGAATAAATCCCCTGCGAACAAAGCTGCTTCATCACCACCAGCACCGCCACGAATTTCGACGATAATATTTTTATCATCATTCGGATCTTTTGGTAATAGCAAAATATGTAATTCTGCCTCTAATTCATCTCGGCGAACTTTTAACTCATTCAATTCTTCTTGAGCCATAGCACGGAAGTCTTCATCAAGGCTTTTGTCGCCTAACACTTCCAACGCTTCTTCAATACCGGCTAAGACTTGTTTATATTGACGGAATGTATTTACCGTATCTGTTAAGGATGCATGTTGACGCGTCAATTTACGCCATTCTTCTTGGCGAGCAATCACATCTGGGTCAGAAATACGCTGTTCCAAGTCTAAAAATTTATCTTCAATCACTTGTAGTTTCTCTACTAACACGGTGACTCCTTTCTACTCATCTTCGTATGCGTCTTCTTCACTAGGTCGCACCGATTGTAAGGCACGAATGGCCACTTCAATTTGATCGTCATCTGGTTCTCGTGTTGTCATGTATTGTAACACAAGGCCTGGAGCGATCATAGCTTTTACCAGTGAGTTTTGAGAGCGTCCAGCAAAACGGATTAACTCATAAGAAATACCTGCTACTACAGGCATAAGGGCTAATCTGGAAACGATGCGTTCCACTAAGTTTGGCCAACCTAGAAAAGCAAATACAAATATACTCACGACCATGACAAATAGCAAGAAGTTTGTACCACAACGAGCATGTAATCTCGAATGCTTTCGCACTTCTTCTACTGTTAATGGTCTATCATTTTCATAAGTGTGAATGGTTTTATGCTCTGCCCCATGATACTGAAAGACACGCTTAATATCTGGAGTGAGTCCAATCGCAAAAATATATAGTAAAAAAAGAACTAATCGAATGGTTCCTTCATATAGATTCAATATCATATGATCTGAGCCGGCACCTAGCATGAATTTTGCCAACCATGTCGGTAAGGCAATAAATAATGCCGCTGCGATCAACACAGATACAGCCATAGTGATGGCGATTTCCTTATTCGTTACTTCCTCCTCTTCTTCTCCAGAAGCTTGTGCGGAAAAGGATAAGGCTTTCATACCGATCACTAAGGATTCAAACAAAGCTACAGTTCCACGTAAGAAAGGCAGTTTCAACACAGGATACTTGTCCTGGATAGATGTTGTAGGTTCTTCTTTTACCGTTATAGTTCCATCCGGCTTACGGCAAGCTGTGGCCATAATTTTAGGACCACGCATCATAACCCCTTCAATCACTGCTTGACCACCGACAAATTTCTTTACTCGTTGTTGAGTCATAGATTCTCCTGTAAAACAAATATAGGCAGAGCCTTAGCTCTGCCAATTAATTTGTATAGTTTGTGTACGCAATTATTTGCCGTAACGTTTGTTAAATTGTTCGATACGACCGCGAGCTTTAGCCGCACGTTGTTGGCCTGTGAAGAATGGATGGCAGTTGGAGCAAACGTCCACGCGAAGATCACCTTTAACAGAACCAGTTTTGAATGTGTTTCCACAACCGCAAGTTACAGTTGCTTCCGCATAATTAGGATGAATTCCTTCTTTCATGTATATACACCTCTTTTCAACGTCTAAACTTTTCCTATAGATTATATCACGAATACTCGTATCTATGCAACACTAGGGGCTATGACTTATTCAGATTTTTCTGCTTCTAATTTTTTAGCCTCCGCTCGTTCTTGTTTTGCTTCTTCTAAAGCTTCTTCTAAATCCACAGAATTTAAGATTTCTTTTAATTCTAAGATTTCTTCTAGGCTTAATGTGACTCCTTTTGTCATTTGTACGTAATCTTCATCCCAAGCACGGATATCGAATTTAGGATTATAACGTCCCCAGCTTGTGCATGTTAATTGTTTTTTCATACCGTCTTTATTTTCAGACAATGTACCTAGTACTTTATAGATCGAATAATTTACAACTCCCATGATTAGTCCTCCTCTACTTCCGTATTAACTTCTGTTGGTTCTGGTACAATAGCAGCAGCCAATCCTGCTAATGCATTGGCCCAGTTTGTTTCGGCTTGTGCTTTTTCTGCTTCATATTGTTCTAATGATGTGGTAAACGTTGTGGCAAATGTAGCTAACGCCTCTTCTTTCACCACTTGACGACGGCAACTACCCATTAATTGTAATAAAGCAGGTGTTGTGGTCACCATAGATGCTAAGGTACGGACCACTTGTTTTCCTTCTTCACTATTGAAATATGTATACCACAAAAATGGCGCACTTGGATGGTTAAAGTACCAATGGTATTCTACTGTATCATCTTGTAAAATAGATTGTTCCATAGCCTCTTGTACAGCTGTATCTTCTGGAGATGCTCCTAATGGGATACCACCTTTTTGTTCTAATGTAACAGATACATCGATGCCTTTCATAGATACTTGTAAATAGTATCCTTCCAAGGCTTCAAACATGCGTTGCATATAAGTTGGAATGCGATAATCACCATGCATATATCCATCTTCACCCATGGTTGGATGTTTCGGATTCATGCTCACTTGTACACCATATAGTGAAAGTCCATAATGAGCCAAACTAAATGTTTCCATGGATGCCAAAATTTCGTGAGGCAATGGAATAAAGTTGGTTTGTTTATACCCATCTTCAACGACTTCACAAATGGACAAGTCTACTTTTTTCACAGGTCCTAATCCATAACGGAACTCATAGGTTTGTAAAGGAGCCCATTCTCGAACCGCTTCTAAATGATTTTGTAGAATCATAAACTGTAAGGCTACTCGATTCATATTTAATTGATCTTGCACAGCAGACACTGGAATGAAGTACCGCACAGTACCTTTTTCACTAACATTATTGACACGAGCTGCCATTTGTTCCATCGTTGTTACTGGCGCCGTAAACATACCGGAAGTAGCTGCCACAATGTGGTCAAAGATAACATCTTCTGGCCATTCATTGATAACAGGTGCTAGTGGGTATAAACTGCGAAATAAATCATAGCAACTTTCAGAAGCTGTATAGAAGAGCAACCGATCTGTTGGAAGGGTTTGCATAATTTCTTCTGCGATAGCTGCGTATTCCTCAAAATAAGCAAAGAGAATGATTCCCTCTGTATTCTTATGGAAGTCGATAACTTCTTGCATCGGTACAGACCACTGGCGACCGGCAGACACACCTTCGTAATAGCCAGTAGCACTGATGAAGTCCATCAATTCTACACTAAAGGAAATGCCGTAAATTTCCTTAAACCCTGCTTCATCATATGGCAAGGGTCCAAACATATCTACTGTAGATGTTTGAGCAAGCTCAAATAATTCTTTCGGTATAATGCCCCACTCACGAACTTCACCACTTTGGGTAATGATTTGATCTAATACTCTAAATCTTGCTATTTCTTGTACAATAGCTGGTCCTGTAACACCTACTTTTGTAAAAGTCTCTATGAGACGTCTCATTTGTTCTGTCATATTATACCTTCCCCGCCGATTGGCATACATCATATAAAGGGCATTCGTCACATAATGGTTTTCGTGCTTTGCAAATCTTTCGGCCATGCCAGATCATCCAATGATGTGCGGCACTCCAGTGTTCCATAGGAATTGCTTTTTTCAGTTTCTTTTCTACTTCGTCTGGTGTTTTCCCCTTGGCTATACCTAACCGATTGGACACTCGGAACACATGAGTATCTACAGCAATGGCTGGCGTATCAAATAGAATAGACACTAATACATTAGCAGTCTTACGCCCTACCCCTGGCAATGTGACTAAGGTATCAAAATCTTGAGGTACCTCACTATTGTATTGTTCCACTAGAATCTTGCATGTTTCGTGAATATGTTTTGCCTTGGAACGATATAGGCCACAGTCTTTAATTAATGCCTCTAACCCTGGAATCCCCAATTCATACATATCTTTTGGGTCGCTGTATTTAGGAAAGAGTCGTTTTGTTACAATATTGACTCGGTCGTCCGTACATTGTGCAGACAGCGCCACCGCCACTAGTAATTCAAAAGGTGTTGTGTACTCTAAGGCTGGTTTTGCATCATGGTAGACTTCTCCCAATATTCGTATTTGCTCTGCCTTAATGGCTTTTGTGATTCGCATCGGAGCCTTCTCCTCTAAGATGAAAAAACTATATAAATTGTGTTATAATATAAATCTACAATGAATATCATCGGTTATATACTTTTATCTAACCTAGTATATAGAGTATCATACCATAAAGAAAGTCTAGTAACAAATAAGGAGATTATATATGACAGAACAAGAAAAAAAAGAAATGACCATGGAAGAAGCATTAACACGCATTAATGCGTTGGCAGCGAAAAAAAAATCTGGCCAAAACTTAACAGAAGAAGAGTTAGCAGAAAAGAAAGATTTATATGAAGTGTATTTAGGTTTTATCCGTGCCCAAGTGGTACAACATCTGGAATCTATTGAGTTTGTAGATGCTGAACCTGAAGCAGATACTGTGGAAGTTGATGTAGATTTAGATACGAAATACTTACGGAAGAAGCATTAATATGTCTCAATACACAGAAAAGGATTTGCATATTTTAGAAAAACCCTTTGTGGAAATCAGAAAAAAGGTGAAAATTCTACTCCGTATGGGCTGTTTATTATCTGAAAATGGAGCCAATGCGAACCAAATTGTTCGAGATATGCGTCGCGCGGCCGCATATATGGGAATTCCAGCAGATTATCTTCATATCCATATTGCCTACTCTAATATTTTAATTAATATTCATAGTCCAGAAGATTGCTTTACATCCTTTAGAAAAGTCCAATATTTAGGAGCTAATATGGATATTATTTCCGCCATTAGTGTCTTAACTTGGACTGCATTACGTAATGAGTATACTCTTGATGAGTTTTCCCAAGAACTGGAAGAGATTGCTAAAAAAGATCCTCTCTATTCGGATGCTACATCTGCCATCTTTGCAGGATTTGCCTGTGGAGCTTTTCCCATCTTATTTGGGGGTACTATTATCTCTGCATGGATTACAACCGTTTGCGCTTTATTAGGATTCATTGTGCAACTCATATTTAAACGCTTTCAAATCAATGGCTATATTGGCATTGCTTGTGCAGCCATGGTTTCCTCTGGACTCGCCTTTATATCTGGCTGTGTATTTGATTCCTCCGATGTGATCTATGCTATGATTGCTTGCACATTGTTTATGGTTCCTGGCATTCCTCTCATTAATACCGTCGATGATTTGCTAAACAACTACATTTTGGCAGGAATATCTCGAGCTGTACATACGTTACTCATTGTGGGCAGTATGACTGTAGGGATTAGTATGGCACAATATTTTAACCATACCTATGATTTTACTCATCTGAGCATTGTACCAGACAGTATTTCTCCCGTCCTATTAGGAGCTGCCGTGGTCGGCGCTGCTGGCTATGCTGTCATGTTTTACACACCGAAGCGTTTATTACCTCTTATTGGTATAGGTGGCCTTATTGCTATTTTAGTGAAAAATACGTTAATACTTCATTTAGGATTTTCTGTATTCGGCGCTACGTTCATCGCTGCCGCTATGGTGAGTTTATTCTCATTAAAAGCTGCTCGTCATGGTAAAACATCTTCCAAAGTACTAGCGATTCCATCAGCGATTCCTCTTGTACCTGGCGTATTTATCTATCGATTTTTATATGCCATGTTACATATTAATTCGCTCACATCTGCAACCTTAGTCGAAGCCATTCAAAGTGGAGTCACCGCCATCCTAATCATCATATCCATCGGTGTAGGCGTTGCTATTCCTTCTATTCTAGCTGGCAAAATATTAGATGCTAGAAAAGAGGAAAAACTAGAAAGTTTATTAGATAAACGATATACATAAGAAAAGCATGTATCTTATGACGCACTGTCAATGAGATACATGCTTTTTATTTGATAGTATGTATTATAGATGAGCTTCTACAGCTGCTTTTAATTCTTCTAATGGAATGAAACCAATTTTACGATCTACGATTTCACCATTTTTAAAGATAGCAAATGTAGGTAAAATTTCGATTTTGAAGAATTGAGCTAATTCAGGTTGTTCATCAGTGTTTACTTTTGTCAATGTCACTTTATCACCCAAAGCAGCCGCTAATTCATCGTATACAGGCATCATGCGAACACAGTATCCGCACCATGGTGCCCAAAAGTCCACTACTGTTACTTTGTCGTTCGTTGACACTACTTCTTTAAAATTTGCTGTTGTTACATCAATAATTGCGCTCATGAAAGCCTCCTATTAGATTTGAATCAATACACAATCTTGAATCACTTCAAGACCTAAATCCGTTGCTTTTTTGACTACTGCTGGTTTATCCGCACCTGGTTGTAACCAAACCGTCTTAACTCCTAACGCTTTACAACTATCGAGGGCTTCTAAACCCACTTTTTCTGGTACCACAAAGTCTACCACAGTAGGCACTACAGGCAAGTCCTGTAAGCTTGGATAACATGGTACACCATCGATGGATGTAATATTAGGATTCACTGGATACACTGTATACCCTTTATTGACAAGATGTTTGAAAATCTTATATCCGAACTTATCGGTTCTTGTTGTGGCGCCTAAAACAGCCCACGTTTTTTCTTGGATCGCTGTTTCCATTGACATACGTATCACCTCATTACTGTACTATCATACCATAATATCGAAATTTGTCAATTTAATTATATCTTGAGCTAACACTTGGGGAGAAATCTTTATGCCTAGTAATTCATCAAGAGATATTTTTCTACACCTAGGTACATCACCAGGCTCTAAAATTCCTGTGGATAACGCCAACCACCCCCATATGTGCTCAGGAGATGCTCCCTGACCTTGCAAGTCACGTATAGTAATACTTTGTTGTCGTTTGGATAAACGATATCCTTCTTCATCGACTAGCATTGGGACATGTCCATATTGTAACCCAGAGAGTTCAAAGGCATGAGCCAAAGTAATTTGATGTCCTGTAACAGGTAGTAAATCATTGCCTCGAATGACTTCCGTAACTCCCATATCATAATCATCAATGACTACCGCTAAATGATAGGCTATCATGCCATCCCACCGCTTCAATATAATATCATCGACTAAGGATTGTACCTCATACTGGACACGACCTCTGTATATATCTATAAAACTATTTTCTTCATTCGGCATATGAAATCGCCAGGAAGGAGGTCTCTCTCCAACAGTTGGTGTATTCGTAAAGCAATACCCATCATACACATGATGTGACTCTCCTTGGTGGGGAGCGCTACTAATTTCTTGTAACCGAGCTCGATTGCAATAGCATGGATACAAGCGTTGTTGCTGTTGCAATTCCATTACATATTGTTCATACACAGGTAATCGCTGCGATTGATACGTCGGCTCTTCATCCCAAGTGAACCCTAGCCAGGCTAAGTCTTCTAGTATATGTTCCGCATATATAGGCTTGGATCGTTGTGTATCTACATCTTCGATGCGAACGATGTATTCCCCACCTTGTCGCCGTGCAGACCAATAGGATAGAAATGCTACCCATATATTCCCTACATGCATATGTCCCGTAGGACTCGGTGCAAAACGGCCTTTCATAATCGCCTCCTAAGCCTCTTCGCTAAGTGTTTCCCAACGTTCATACAAAGCTTCTAATTTGTTTGTCGTAAGTGCTAGCTCCTCAGATAGACGTTCATAGTCAGACATACTGCCTTGTATTGATGGATCCTGTAATTGTACGGTGTACATCTTCACTGTCGCTTCATACCGCGCAATATCCGACTCCACCTTAGCCAGCTCTTTTTCTAACATATATGCATTGGTTTTCTTTTTTGGGGTAGCTACTACATCAGCCTGATTTGTTTCCACAGAAGATGGTGCTTGACCCGTGGATCTATTGTTTTCCTTCTCCAATGCTACGTAAGTATCTGAAGGTTGTAATTTTCTAGATTGGGGGTCACCACTCATTCGCTGCTCTTCTAACTTCTGCGCCGCCAATACAGATCGTTCCACCAATTTTTCTTTATAGTATGAATAGTTTCCATGAAACTCTTCAATGCCGCCAGCTTCTAATACAATAATTCGCTTCGCTACAGCATCTAATAAGTAACGGTCATGAGAGATAATCAGCAATGTTCCTTCAAATTGTTGTAACGCTTGCTCTACCGTTTCTCTTGTAGGTATATCTAAATGGTTTGTAGGTTCGTCAAGGATTAAAAAATTACGGCCTTCTAAAAATAACTTTAAAAGAGCTACCCTAGCACGTTCTCCACCAGATAAGTCCCCTACCAACTTAAATACATCATCACCTCTAAATTGGAATGCCCCTAGTACGCTACGAGCAGATTCTTCTGACATATCATAGGGTGACATCACTTCTTGTAAAACGGACCATGTAGGATGCAACTCTTCATGTTCTTGCGAAAAGTATCCGGTCTGCACACGATTGCCTGTAGCGATAGAACCATCAATTGTATCAAGCTCCCCCATAATTGTTTTCACAAGTGTAGATTTACCGGCTCCATTTGTTCCAATTAAACCAACTACATCACCGCGACGCAAGGTTGTGGTGATATGTGTAGCTACTGGCTCGTTTCTATCGTAACCTATAGCTACATCATCCATCATAAGCACTCGATCAGCACTCATTTCTGGTTTCGGGAACGTAAACGCAAACTCTCGATCTTGATCAGGTGCTTCTAACCGTTCCAATCGATCTAACTGCGATTGACGGCCACGAGCCATTTTTGACTTTATACCAGCTCTGTATTTATCAATGTATTCTTCTGTTTTACGAATATGTTCTTGCTGTTTATCATAGGCCCGTTGGTATGCCACACGTTGTTGTTCACGTTGCTTCAAGAATTGACTATAATTCCCTTTATAGGCATGTACTTTATGATGCGCTAATTCTACTACTCCTGTAGCAACCTGATCCAAGAAATAGCGGTCATGACTGATGATGACAATGCCACCTTTGTAGGACTTTAAATACCCTTCTAACCATTCTAGCATCGGCATATCTAAATGGTTGGTAGGCTCGTCTAAAAACAGAAAATCTGGGCGACGCACCAAAGCCTTTGCTAAATTAATACGTGTTTTTTGTCCACCAGAAAATTCACTAGCTTTCTTTTTTAAATCTTCATCAGTAAACCCTAATCCATAGGCAATACGTTGGCTTTGCTTTTCATAATCATAGCCTCCAAGCCATTCCAATCGGTCTTGCAAATAAGACAAGCGTCGCAAATCTTGCTCTGTCGCTTCTCGTTGTTCTAATTCCTTTGATAAAGAATGTAACTGTGCTTCTAGGTGCTGTACGTCAGCCCAAGCTGTTTGAATTTCTTCTTCTAAACTAGCATCTCCTAGATTGACATCTTGTTGCAAGTACCCGATGGTGATACTGCTGTCTTTCACAATAATACCTTCATCGTGCTCTTCGATTCCTAATATGCACTTCATCAATGTTGACTTACCCGCCCCATTGGGTCCTACGAGGGCAAGACGTTCCCCTTGTCGAATCGTAAAGGATACATTGGAGAAGATTTCACGCACACCAAAAGACTTTCCTAATTTTTCTATTCGGATTTGTTCCAAAACTCTACTCCTACTTATTATCTGTACTCATCATCGTATTATAAATTGTCTAAAACCTCTTCTAAATGTTCTTCCAAGGCATGTTCAAACTGTTCTATCGTCGTCGCATCTAACTTATGAGTGATGCCTGGATACCCTTGTTGACGTGTTTCTCCAAAAAACTCATCCCGAAATGTATTATAAAATAGCACCACACCAGTTTCTTGTGCTTCTTTCACATAAGTTCCAATAAGATACGACCCATTGATCATGGCAAGACCCATATCAGGAGTTAAATCTCTATGGAACGCACCTATCTTTGATGGCAAAACTCGGTCATACTTCCACTGTGGAATCCCTTTTTTACGATACTCATATAAGAACCCTGCCTCTGGCTGTATAAATCGTTTTTCAATAGATTGTTCATAGGTTTCTTTTAAGTTTTCTATAAATGGTTCTAACGATTCACGTATGAATGCAATATCTACAAAGTCCACCAAGGGGATTGAGATACGAACCATATAATCTTCTACTTCTTTGTCATATAAGGCAGACCAATGCCAACCCTTATCATTCTCATAATGGAATATTCTATACACCGTAGAAGATATTAGCTCTTGGTCTACTACCAAACGAAAATTCCCTATACATGGTTTCAACCAAGATATATCAAGTGCTTGACAGGCATTTATAATCGATTCCATAATGTCCTCACTTATCGTAATTGACTATATAGCGATCTATATTGTTTTTCATTCGCCATCACTCGTTTTACATAATCTCTTGTTTCTTGAAATGGAATGGCATCAATATCTGAAAAATCATCCTTCCATCCATAGGTTGTCATCCATTCTTCCACATGACCACGACCTGCATTATAGGCAGCCAAAGCCAAGATTTCATTACCTTTAAATTCTTCTAATAAATAGGATAAATACCAGGTGCCCAACTGTATATTTACCTGTGGCTCTTTAATATCTTGATCGGACATAGTTGGCTGATTTAACTCTTCACCAATCCAATGTGCCGTTTCTGGCATTAACTGCATTAAACCTAATGCCCCCGGCAAGGACTTAGCATTCGTATCAAATTTACTTTCTGTATAGATAACAGCTGCTACTAATGAAGCACGTACATGATATGTGTCTGCATTTTTACGCAAGGCATCTTCATAGGCAATAGGATATGCATATTGTCTTGCTAAATAAGGCTGCCCATATTGTACATAATAGGCTGTCAATATAACTACTAACCACGCAAATGCGGTGGATACTCTCATGCTTCCTCCTTATGAAAGTACTCCTTCTTAACTTTCCACAGTTTTCGCAACTGTTTTTCTAACTGTTTCATAGTACCAGAATTATCGATAATTTCATGACTACGGCTACGTTTCTCATCTAAACTCATTTGGCTGTGGATCCGGTCTAATGCTTCTTCTTCTGAGTATGTATTCCGTTTCATCAACCGTTCTAACTGAGTCGCTTGATTGACATACACAAGCCATATTTCATCCATTTTTGTATACCAATCAGTTTCAAACAACAATGGAATGTCATATATAATCGCTGTAGCCCCTTTGGCCTGCCATTCTTCTTCTAATACCTGCATACGATGTCGAATATGCGGTTGTAAAATGCTATTAATCGTTTCTAGTGCTGTGGCATCTGAAAACACTAGAGACCCTACGTAGGGGCGATTCAATGTACCATCTGGCAATAATACATCTTGACCAAAGGCCCTTACTAAATCTTGCAAACCAGGTGTCCCTGGCTCCACTACTTCTCTAGCTACCACATCGGCATCAATAAAAGGAACACCTTTTTTTTGTAACCATCGCAGCACTGTACTTTTACCAGAAGCAATGCCACCTGTGAGTCCAATTTTATACATAGCTACTCCCCATAATTGATTCTAGTCATACACATCATATTTCATATATAGAATATATACATTCTATGTAAATTCTATTATTTTACATCTGCCCAGTTCTTTGCACTATGTACATCTACTTGTAGTGGCACCTGCAGTACTACTACTTGCTCCATGCAATCACGCAAAATTGTTTCCACTACTTCTTGCTCTGATTCGATAACTTCCAATACTAGCTCATCATGAACTTGCAATAAAATGCGAGATTGTAATCCTTGAGTTTCCAATGCACGCTCTACCTCATTCATAGCTTTCTTGATGATATCAGCAGCAGTCCCCTGAATTGGCGTATTCATAGCTGTACGTTCCGCAAAAGACCGGCGGTTAAAATTACGACTATTAATATCCGGCAATGGGCGTACCCGTCCGAACATAGTACGAACCATACCTGTTTCATGAGCTTCTTGTACCATGCGATCCATATAGGATTTAATTTGTGGATACCGGCTGAAATACAACTCGATGTATTCTTTTGCCTCTGCCCGAGTAATTCCTAAATCACGAGATAATCCAAAATCGCTAATCCCGTAAATAATACCAAAATTGATAGCTTTTGCATGAGACCGTTCCAATGGAGTCACCTCTTCTAAGGATTTATCCAATACTTCGGCTGCTGTAAACCGATGAATATCCTCTCCATTTTTAAAAGCCTGAATCAAAGCTGGATCTTCGGATAAATGTGCTAAAATCCGCAATTCAATTTGAGAGTAATCGGCACTCACAAACATATCATATCCATCACTTGGTTTAAACAAGGCACGAATTTCTCGTCCTTTTTCACTACGCACTGGAATATTTTGTAAATTCGGATCAGAACTACTTAAACGTCCTGTAGCAGTAACCATTTGATTGAAAGATGTATGAATCCGATTCGTATGTGGATTCACCAATCCTTCAAAACCTTCTAAATAGGTAGACACTAATTTAACGATAGACCGGTAAGCTAAAATTTGCTCTACAATTTCATGCTCATTGCGCAGCATATCTAACACTTCTGCATCAGTAGAATAGCCGGTCTTCGTCTTTTTAATAACCGGTAATTGTAATTTCTCAAACAAAATCACACCTAATTGCTTAGGAGAGTTAATATTAAATGTTTCACCTGCTAAATCATAGATATTACTTTGCAATGTTGCCACTTCTACTTTAAAGCGTTCTAACGTGGAATGCAATTGTGCTACATCCATATAGATACCATGCTTCTCCAATATACATAAGGTCCGGAGCAGTGGCAATTCAATCTCTGTATATAGCTCCCAAATACCTGCTACATGCGCTTCTTTTTCCGCATTTTCATTCATATTCCACAATGCTTTACTTTGCAAGGCCCATTCTGCTTCATTTTCTGTAGCCGGAATCGATGGTTGACCAAATCGTTCACATAAATAAGTCATACCATAATTTGCTCGTGTAGGATCTAATAGATAGGCTAATAAAGTAATATCTTTAATATGAACGGCTCCATTCTTTTTGATAGAAATATGCCCTGTTTTTTCTGTTCCTAACACTTCAAATAAAAGTTTTGCATTGTCAGTAACAACTTCTTTAGCTCCATCTAATACACGTTCAATATGCGAAATATCTGCAAATCCATTAATAACGAGTTGCTTCTCACCATTGTACATATAGATTGCTTCTATCGTTCTAAAAGGATGTTTGCCCGCCTCTTTTACGACAACACTAAGGGTTTTATCTTGATAGTAATCTAAGGGTACCTCAACGACATGTTCTAATTCTATTTCTTCTGCTGGTGGTGCTAAAAATTGGTCAAATAAAGTACCTTCTTCTTCCACACCCATAGCTTTCAATAATCGTGGCGTCACTGCGTGAAAGCCCAGTTTCTCAAATAATGGTGTAACTTCACTACGGTGGACTACTGGTACAAACTGTTCTAAGGCGTAAGGCATATCCATATCTGTTTTGATGGTAGCCAGTTGATGTGAAATAAACGCTAAGTCTTTATTGTCGACTAATCGTTCTTTCAACTTACCCTTTTGCTCTTCAATATGTTCGTATACACCTACTAAAGTACCATACTGGTTTAATAGTTTAAGCGCTGTTTTTTCACCTACACCTGGCACTCCCGGAATATTATCAGAAGAATCACCCATCAAGGATTTCATTTCGATCACCATTTGAGGACCATAGCCATAGAGTTCTTCCATATTATCCATCGTTACATGGAGCATATCTGTAATGCCTTTTTTTGTTAAGAATACACTTGTATACTGATCGACTAATTGTAAATTATCTCTATCTCCAGTGATGATATGAACTTGTACATCAGAAGATCCCCATTTCTTACTTAAGGATCCAATGATATCATCACCTTCAAAGCCTTCTTCTTCAATTACGATAATACCTAGAGATTCCAATACTTCTCTGATTAAAGCAAACTGAGGTCGCAATTCATCGGGTGCACTTTGACGTGTACCTTTATAATCCTCGTATATATCCATACGAAATGTTTGTTTTCCTTTATCAAATGCCACTGCAATATAATCTGGCTGAATCTCTTCATATAACTTAGTAAGCATAGTTAAAAAACCATAGACTGCATTCGTAGGAACGCCTAATGCATTTTGCAATGGTGGTAGTGCAAAAAATGCACGATATAATAAACTACTGCCATCTATAATCATTAATTTTTTCATCGATATATCTCCTGTTTACTGATGTATGTACCCTTCATTATATCATATTTCCCCTGACTACGTGGGAATAAAATCTATACATATAACTTACAAACCCTAGGTACATACAGTACTTTCACAAGAGAACCTACAAAAAAAAGTTGCAAAACTATCCCCCCTATGATATACTACTTTAGTAATAATACAGTAAATCACAAGGAGGTGACTCAATTGCCAAATATTAAATCCAGTATTAGAAGCGTAAAAACGGATGCTGAACGTCGTGCGAAAAACTTTGCTGTAAAATCTCAAATTCGTACAGCTACTCGTAAGACTGTAGAAGCTGCTCAAGCAGGCGCTGTAGAAGAAGCTAAAAAAGCACTAGTTCATGCTACAAGCGTAATTGATAAAGCAGCCTCCAAAGGCGTTCTTCATAAAAATACTGCAGCTCGCAAAAAATCCAATTTAGCAGCTAAAGTAAATGCTCTATAATGAACTCTAAAAGAGGGTTAACAAGGAGAAATGTATTTTCTCTTAGTTAACCCTCTTTTTTATTTAGTATCACTATGTGGATCTACTATGGGCAATTACCACACATATATCTACTGCTTCTGGTACTGCCCTATAGATCTATCAAAGCATAACAAAAGGAGCTACTTTCATAGCTCCCCTCGTCGCATTCGTTCAAGCTTTTCGGCTACATCCCCATCAATATGAGCACCTAATTCATTACGTTGTAATGTCATAGCATCACGTTGATGATAACCTGTATATCGTTTACGTTCATCCTGTTTTGCCAATTCCATTTGATGACGCAATTCACGGGCAGATATACGAAGACCACCAAATCCTAAAATTTGGCTTTGTTCTTCCCCATCACTTGTTACCACGTAGATTGTTTTATATTGACCCTTTTTACTAAAGACTTCACGTTCAATATAGGCATCTGCCGTCTCATGAGTACCCGTAAAAACTTCAATAAAGTCTGCAGATATACGCTGTTCATCTGCTGTAAAAGGTGCGTGCTTACCGTCAAATACAAGAATAATTTTATATCCCTTATAGGTCCCATAATTGAGTAATCTATGACGTAACTCTAATCGGGCATGTTCTAAAGACTCCTTGCTGAGTAATTTCAAGTCAGCCCAATCAAAAATAACATTATACCCATCTACAATTAAAATATCTTTTTTCATAGTATACCTATTATCGTTGACGTCTCGCTTCATATAAAAGGACCGCTGCCGCTACAGAAGCATTTAATGAGTTAATTGTCCCAAACATCGGAATCGTTACCAACACATCACATAATTCCTTGGTCAACCGACTTAGACCTTTTCCCTCATTACCAATGACCAATACAATAGGGCCTGTCATATTCACATCATACATCACAGTCCCATCCATATGAGCCCCCATCACCCAGAAGCCTTGTGCTTTCAATTGCTCAATAGTCTGTGCTACATTGCCAATTTGTACCAATGGAATCGATTCCACAGCTCCTGCAGATGTTTTACTTACCGTTGCATTAATAGGCGCATTATGTCGCTTTGGAATTAGCACCGCCGTAGCACCTACACACTCAGCTGTACGAATAATAGCTCCCATATTATGAGGATCTTCCACACCATCCGTTAAAATCAATAACGGATGTTCTTTCGTACATGCCAGCAATACATCTTGTAACTCTTGGAACTTCACAGCATTTACAAGTGCTACCACACCTTGATTCGGCACATCACTAGGATACTTCTGTAAATCCCGTTCCTTCACACGACGAACCTCAATACCCTTAGACTTTGCCAAACCCAATATCTCTGAAAGAGAGCCACCTTGCTTACCTTCCGCCACTAAAATACGATGAATCCCACGATCCGACTTCAGCGCCTCACGCACAGCATTACGACCTACAATAAACGTATCCATGAAAACCTCAAACTTTCTTAAAAGCAAATCTACCTATACGTAGTAACTTATTAGTAAATATATTGTGATACATATACTAATCATATCAATACTACAAAGCATCAATATTACAGAATATATTTTTATATCAGTAAAACCTATACCAAAGCTTAGAGAGCACTAAGCTATTACACTATTATACCACTAAAACAAGACAACTCCCAATATAACACATGCGCAGCCCGCTGAAACGGTGTCACTCCCACTAGTACAACGAAAAAACATATTCTATACCATGTCACGTTCATCTGTCGTTAATTAAGAAAATACAAGAAGAGCACGGTGTGCCCCCGAACAAACATTATGAAATACCATTTGAGAGGGGGTATGCCGTGCTCTTCCCTTTCCACCTGAGCACCATCCGCTGAAACGGTGTCACCCTATATACTTTCGGATACATACGCCATAAACTTCCATAAAGATATATTTATATCTGTTATAAGAAGTCTGTGGTATTTTGATGATTAGCTAGAGACCAAAAAGAACGCCACATGTTCCGGAGCAAACCTACCGTAGGATCAGTTTGTGGAGGAATATATCGAACACTTCCCTTTCCACATGAGCGCCATCCTGAAACGTTGTCATATCCAATCTATAGAAAAAAGCGCGACATATTCCAGAGAAAGTCACGTTCATTATATCTAAATCAAGACAATACAGAAGAGCACGACATGTTCCGGAGCAAACCTACCGTAGGATCAGTTTGTGGAGGAATATGTCGTGCTCTTCCCTTATTCTAAATGACCGATTATGAACGTGACAAAGTAAACCGGAATATGTCGCGATTTTTGACCCACTACATACGTGACAACGTTTCAGCAAAAGCGAATTCCATGAGAGTACTAAGCCTCTCTTCATCTCCCTTGCGATAGGTATACCCTAACAAGGCCTCAAAGGCCGTACTCATGCGGTATTCTTGTACACTAGCACTTTTCGGAACATGCACATTACTATTGCGAGCCCGTTTTGCCACTAACAACTCTTCCTCTGTTAGACTTGGTTCTAAAGCCTGTAATACTTTCGCTTGTGCTTTTGCATTAATAAATGATGTCACTACATCATGAAGTATTTGTGTTTTTGTAATGCCCGTTTCTACTACGCGATTTCTGATAAATAAAGTATAGACACCGTCACCAATGTAAGCAAGCATAAGAGAGTCCTCTAAAGGACCCTCTCCATTTACTTCTACTTTTACAGCAGATTTTAATTTATCAATTGCCATCGATCGTAGCTGTTTATATCGATTAAAGTTCACGTTTTTTCCACCGTGCCCCTTGCGGAGAATCTTCGATGACGATGCCAATATTTACTAATTCATCACGAATGGAGTCTGCAATACCCCATTGTTTTTGCTCACGAGCACATTGACGAATATTCAAGATGACTTCCATCAATTGATTATATTCTTCGTTACTAGTTTCTTGACCTTTCCAGCCATCTTCTAGCAATCCAAGAATATCTAGCATCATTTTAAAGATCTCTTTAACTTCTCCAATAGTGCTATGGCATACAGTGCCATCACAGCTTTGAACAGATTGGTAATAGATGTTAATTTCCTTTGCCAAACCATAAATTGGTGCTGTTGCTAGCGCTGTATTAAAATCATCGCTCATCGCTGCTTCAAACTCTTCTTTATAGTTACGAGCATTTTTCAATAATTCTGCTGCTTCCAGTTCACACAATCCTTCTGGACGACTTTCTAAGTACAGTAAGTTGTCAATCACGGTTTGGAATCGTTCAATAGCCTTAGTTGCTTCATCTAAGCGTTCATCACTGAAGTCCAATGGACTACGATAGTGTGTGCTCAACAAGAAGAAACGCAATGCATCTGCACTATATTGTTCTAAAATATCTTTCACCAAGAAGAAATTGTTCAAAGATTTACTCATTTTTTCTTGGTTGATTGTAATAAAACCATTATGTACCCAATAGCGTACTGCTGGATGGTGTTCAGAGCATCCTTCAGATTGGGCAATTTCATTTTCATGGTGTGGGAAGATCAAGTCAGATCCACCACCATGGAAATCAAACTCTTCACCTAAATATTTTTGACTCATTGCAGAACATTCAATATGCCAACCTGGGCGGCCTTGTCCCCATGGACTTTCCCAGAATGGTTCCCCTGGTTTCGCCGCTTTCCACAAAGCAAAATCCATAGGATTTTCCTTGCGGTCATCTACATCTACACGAGCACCGGCTTCCATATCATCTAAAGTACGTCCAGATAGTTTGCCATAATGTTCAAATTTTTCTACACGATAGTACACATCGCCATCTACTGCATAGGCATAGCCATTGTCGATTAATGTAGTAATCATGGAAATAATTTCTTCCATATGCGTAGATACGCGAGGATATACATCGGCACGACGCACATGCAGAGCATCCATTACATCATAGTAGGCATCAATATAGCGATCGGAAATTACATTCCATGCCACACCTTCACCATTAGATGTATTGATGATTTTATCATCCACATCTGTAAAGTTTTGAATATATGTCACTTTGTAGCCCACATGGCTCAAATAGCGACGAATGGTATCCCAAGTCACGAAAGGTCGTGCATTACCAATATGAGGATGATTATATGGCGTCACACCGCATACGTAGATACTAACTTCCCCTTCTTTTACAGGTTGAAACACTGATTTTTCGCGGGTCATCGTATTGAAAACTGTCAGTTCTCTCATTAGAAATAGCCTCCTTGTATGCACTTAGCCTAAGCGGCGAAGTACCTTTTCTTTGCCAAATAAGGTAATAATATAATTCAAATCAGGACCATGCATTTGACCTGTGGTAGCGATACGAATTGGCATAAATACAAATTTGCCTTTTAATCCTGTTTCTTTCATAATCGCTTTAATGGCTGCTTTTACAGCATCTGGGGTAATCTCATCCATAGCTTCAATTTTTTCTTTGAAAGCCCCAATTACTATTGGATAGGATTCTTCTGCTTTCACAGCTGCAATCTCTTCTGCATGTTCCGCATCTTCTAAGATATCATCTTGGAAGAACATACCTACTTCATCTACGATTTGCGCACCATAACTAATGTGGTCTTTCACGCAAGTACAAAGCATTGTGAGCCATGCTTGTTCTTCTGCAGATGGACTTTCACTGGCATAACCAGCTTTCATCAAATGAGGCAAGCATAATTCATACAATGCTTCTGGTGTCAATTGTTTCATATAGTTAAAGTTGATGTAGTTCAATTTATCAATGTCAAAAACAGCAGGGTTTTTCGCTACGCGATCCATAGAGAATTTTTGACATAACTCTTCCTTAGTGAATAGTTCTTCCTCACCTTCAGGAGCCCAACCCAATAAGGCCAAGAAGTTCACAATTGCTTCTGGCAAGTATCCCAATTCACGGTATTGTTCTACAGAGGTAGCACCATGACGTTTACTCATTTTTTTGCCATCTTTGCCCATGATTAAGGAAATATGACCAAATGTTGGCACGTCCCAACCTAAGGCTTTATAGATCACGATTTGGCGCGGTGTATTCGATAAATGTTCTTCTGCACGGATTACGTGAGAAATACCCATTGTGTGATCGTCCACCACAACGGCATAGTTATAGACTGGAATCCCATCAGATTTAACGATAACGAAGTCACCAATACCATTTGATTCAAAGGATACATGACCACGAACCATATCGTCAAAAGCTACTGTTTCATGCAATGGAACACGTAAACGAATAGTCGGTTTACGACCTTCTGCTTTGTAGGCAGCTTTTTGTTCTTCTGTTAAGTGATGGCAATGACCATTATACTTTGGAGTTTCACCACGACCTAATTGCTCTTCACGAACTGCATCTAGTTCTTCTTGGGAACAATAGCATTCATAAGCATGACCAGATTCTAATAATTGTTGTGTCACTTTTTCATAAATATCTAAGCGTTCTGTTTGGCGGTATGGCCCTGCTTCACCACCTACGTCAACACCTTCATCCCAATCCATACCAAGCCATTTAAGAGCAGCTTTGATGTTTTCTTCACTTTCACGAGTGGAACGAGCTTGGTCCGTATCTTCCACACGCAATAAGAATGTACCTTGCTCCTTACGAGCTAATAAATAGTTAAATAATGCGGAGCGAGCGCCACCAATATGAAATGGACCGGTTGGACTCGGTGCAAAACGAACTTTCATGAGTTATAACTCCTCTCTTTCATACATTGAAACAACAGCTTGTGCGGCTATACCTTCTGTTCTTCCCAAGGCACCTAACCCTTCATTTGTCGTTGCTTTAATACTAATTCTAGTAACGGGGATACCTAAATCCACGCTTAAATTTTCTTTCATTTGTTCAATATGAGGCTTCAATTTTGGGGCCTCTGCAATGACCATGATATCTGCATTGTAGATTCCAAAATTTGAGTCCTTTAATAATTGTACCACTTTTTCTAATAATAGCCTACTAGAAATCCCTTTGAAAGCATCATCTTCTGGTGGGAAATAGTATCCAATATCTCGGAATCCTGCTGCTCCCAACATAGCATCCATAAGGGCATGAATCAACACATCTGCATCAGAATGCCCATCAGGACCGATAGGACTATCGATAGAGACACCACCTAGCACACAAGGACGTCCCTCTTTAAAACGGTGAATATCATAGCCATAACCAATTCGCATCATCGGTTCTACTCCTAAATATTTTTTTGCTATCATCACATCTTCTGGAACAGTCAGTTTAATATTTCTCCGTTCTCCTTCTACAATGTGAACTTTCTTTCCTTGAAACTCAACCAAAGATACATCATCAGTACCTTGGTAGCCATGTTCCTTCGCATATGCATGCGCTTCAACTAAAATCTTTTTTTGAAACCCTTGGGGCGTTTGCATCGCATATAATTCAGATCGGATCAATGTTTCTTGTACAATTCCCTTCGTATCCACGCGCTTAATCGTATCGACTACTGGAACAGCTGGTACCACAGCACCATGTTTCTTAGTTCCTTCAATCACCCGATGTGCTAATGCTGTGTTCGCCAATGGTCTAGCTCCATCATGTACAAGAACAATATCTGCTGCAGGCGACACTTGTGAAAGTCCAGAAGCTACAGAATCTTGACGCTCAGCACCGCCTAGGATATAGCGTACTGTCCATGGAGCATCCATCGCTTCTACTTGTTCACGAATATGTGTCATTTCATCCTTCGATACAACCACAATCACTTCATCTAAACCATTCCAGCGTTTCATATGATGTAAGTTCCATTGTAACACGGTGTAGTGTCCCAAAGGCATACTTACTTTATTGTCTGTATATCCCATTCTACGGCCTGCACCTGCAGCCAATAAGATACAACTAATCATTTTGACCCTCTCTATTCTTCTGGTTCCTCTACACGAGCAAAGATCATCCGCCCAGCACTCGTTTGTAGTACAGATGTAACAGTAGCATCTACGACTTGATCCACATAGTCCACACCATTTTCTACTACAATCATAGTACCATCGTCTAAGTAAGCAATCCCCTGATGTGGCTCTTTACCTGCTTTAATTATATGGACGGATAATGTTTCACCCGACATCATTCTAGGTTTTATGGCATTGGCAAGATCATTTAAATTCAATACAGATACGCCTTGCAAAGTAGCTATTTTATTCAAATTAAAGTCATTCGTAATCAGTTTCCAACCTTTATCTATACTTAATCGGATTAACTTTAAATCTACTTCTTGCATGTCATCATAATCGAAGTCCACTATCTCCATCGAGTTTTCTAACTCTTCCCGCATGGATTGCAACAAATCTAATCCTCTTCTACCACGATTCCGCTTTAATGTATCAGAAGAATCTGAAAGCTTTTGTAACTCTTCTAGTACAAATACAGGCACTGCAAAAGGTCCTTCCAGAAATCCAGTTTTTACAATATCCATAATCCGACCATCAATCACAACAGATGTATCTAACACTTTTGTAGCTCCTTTGTAGGATTGTGGACTCACCTCTTTTTTTGTAGGTTCACTCTTCTTGCGTAGACCTCGGAATGTATAAGATACCATCGCTTTATACAAATCTGGGCCTTTATCCATGCCTAAACGAATCCCAATATAGCCTAGAACAGCACTGAGAGCAATAGGTAAGTATGAGCCAATAATTGGTACTCTCTCAAAAGCCATACCAATTAAATTAGCAATTATGAGTCCAAATAATAATCCTATTGTGCCAGCCACTAATTGTTGACTAGGAACTCGACTTAAAATACGTTCAATTTGTTTTGCGATTGTTAACCCTACACGTAGTATATATTTAGAAACTAAATACCCAATCATGGCAGCTATTAATGTTCCTATCGTATAGTACAAAATCATGATGATCGATATACCAAATGCACCCATCTGTAATATCTTTTCATCCCATAGGGAAAGTATAAGCGTAGATAGTGCATCAGCGCCAACATAGCCTATACTACCAAATAGAATAGCAATAGCATAACGTAATAATTTATAAATCATAGGGTCACCTCCTCTTTACTATAAAAGTATACCATGCCCATGTATAATTCTCATGAATCGTAATTATAAAAACTACACGGATGCTTAAAAGATGCTTTTCATCACTTCTTGAATGCTGGTAACACCTTGTATTGTGATTCCCTCTTGTATTCCTTTTAGTTGTTTTACATTACCTGCTGGAATAATAAACTGCTTGAATCCCAGTTTCTTAGCCTCTGCAATACGCTGCTCAATCCGTGGAATACTACGGATATTGCCGGTTAATCCAACTTCTCCAAGAATGACCATATCAGATGGTACTGGTTTATTTTTTAAGTTAGAAATAATGGCCACTGCCATGGCTAAGTCGCAGGCTGGTTCGTTCACTTTCAAACCACCAATGATAGTCACATACACATCTTTATTCCCTAATGTAAACCCACATCGTTTTTCTAATACAGCCAATATTAAAATAAGCTTATTTAAATCATAACCGATGGCTGTTCGTCTAGGCATACCAAATGCTGTAGACACAACTAAACTTTGCACCTCTACTAGAATCGGTCGAACTCCTTCTAAATAGGCCATTATAGCAGATCCAGTTTCCTCTTCCGATCGTTCTGCTAATAGCGTTGCTGATGGATTTAATAACTCTCCCAAGCCTTCTTCTTCCATGGTAAATAATCCAGATTCAGAAGTAGAACCAAATCGATTCTTAATCCCCCGTAAAATACGGAATTGATAGGATCGTTCTCCTTCAAAATACAATACCACATCCACCATATGCTCCAGCATGCGAGGTCCTGCTATGGTACCATCTTTTGTAACATGGCCAATGATGATGACTGGAATATCTTGATCTTTTGCAAAGCGTAACAATCTAGCTGTACATTCACGAACTTGGCTAACGCTACCAGGTGCAGACTCTACAGAACCTACATACATAGTTTGGATAGAATCTATGACAAGTAGCATAGGTTGACTTCGTTTTGCCTCATTCAATATAGTATCTAAATTAGTTTCCGCTTGTACCAATAGGTTAGAAGAGTTAATACCTAGTCGATGAGCTCTAAGCTTCAACTGCATATCCGATTCTTCTCCAGAAGCATATAAAACTTTGCCAGAATCTTCTGCAATACGTCCAGAGACTTGTAATAATAAGGTAGACTTACCAATTCCTGGGTCACCACCAAGCAAAATCAATGCTCCTGGTACAATACCTCCACCTAATACTCGGTCAATCTCTCCATAGCCTGAGGTGATTCTCGCAATCGCTCCTACTTCAATGTCCGTCAATGCTTTAGGCTTATTCTCTTCATCTTGTACTGGTCGATAGGAAGCTACATGTTTTGTTTTTACCTCTGGTTGTAGTTCTTCTTCTACAGCTGTATTCCAAGCTCCACACGCCGTACAGCGACCAAACCATTTCGATGACTCATTACCACATTCGGAGCAGAAAAAAACTGTTTTCTTTTTTGCCATATATACCCTTTCTATATGAAAATAATGCGCGTCACTGAAAAGAAACGCGCACTACTCTTTGGGCAACACCGTTTATTTCGTACCGAAAATACGATCTCCCGCATCACCAAGACCAGGTAAGATATATCCATGGTCATTTAATTTTTCATCTAATGCAGCCACATAGATGCGTACGTCAGGATGCGCTTTATTCACAACTTCTACACCTTCTGGCGCTGCGACTAGACACATTAATTGAATTTCTTTAGCACCTTTTTCTTTCAATAAAGAAATTGCTGCCGCTGCACTACCACCTGTAGCCAACATAGGATCAGTAACAATAATGCGACGTTCCGATAAGTCAGATGGTAATTTGCAATAATATTCTACTGGTTGCAACGTTTCTGGATCACGATACATTCCCACATGACCCACTTTTGCCATCGGCATTAATTCTAACAAACCATTGACCATACCAAGGCCTGCACGAAGAATAGGAACGATACCTACTTTTTTACCTGCAATTTGTTTGCCAATTGCTTCTACAAGAGGAGTTTGTACTTTTACATCTTCTAGTGGCAAATCACGAGTGATTTCATAGCCCATTAACAAAGCAATTTCTTCTAATAATTCGCGAAAATCTTTTGTACCTGTATCTACGGAGCGAATCAACGTTACTTTGTGTTGAATCAATGGATGTGTCATTACATTTACGTTCATAATAGTTACTTCCTTTTCTTAATTACGCATACATTGGATACTGTTTGCAAAGCTTAGCTACACGTTGTTTAGCTTCTTCTTGAGCCTCTGTATCCTCTGGACGTTTAAGAACTAATGCAATAATACTTGCAATTTCTTTCATATCCTCCGCATTTAGACCACGTGTTGTTAATGCTGGTGTACCTAGACGGATACCCGATGTAACAAATGGGCTTTCAGGATCGAAAGGAATTGTATTTTTATTACATGTAATCCCTACTTCATCTAAGATATGCTCTGCTACTTTGCCAGTTAAACCAACTGTGCGCAAATCCACTAACAATACATGTGTATCAGTACCACCAGAAACGATAGTAAACCCTTCTTGTTGCAATGCATTAGCCAATGTTTGTGCATTCACAATCACCTGTTTAGCATATTCTTTAAATTCTGGCTGTAATGCTTCACCAAATGCCACTGCTTTAGCTGCAATGACATGCATCAAAGGGCCACCTTGAATACCAGGGAAGATAGATTTATCAATCGCTTTAGCATATTCTTCTTTGCACATAATCATACCCCCACGTGGTCCGCGTAATGTTTTATGTGTTGTTGTCGTTACAATATCAGCATATTCCACTGGATTTGGATGTAACCCTGCCGCTACTAATCCTGCAAAGTGTGCCATATCTACCATAAAAATAGCGCCTACTTCATGAGCGATATCTGCCATAGTTTTAAAATCGATTTGACGGGAGTAAGCACTGCCACCACCGATGATCATTTTAGGCTTATGCTCTTGAGCAATTTTTCGCATTTCATCATAATCAATGCGACCTGTTTCTGCATCTACGCCATATGGAATAATATTAAAATACTTACCAGATACATTCACTGGAGACCCATGTGTTAAATGTCCACCATGGGCTAAATTCATACCCATAATCGTGTCGCCTGGTTCCAATAATGCAAAGTACACACCAAAGTTCGCTTGGGAACCAGAATGTGGTTGTACATTTACATGTTCAGCCCCGAATAGTTGCTTCGCTCTTTCAATAGCCAACTCTTCTACCATGTCGACATATTCACATCCACCATAATAGCGTTTGTGTGGATATCCTTCTGCGTATTTATTTGTCAATACGCTACCTTGTGCTTCCATCACAGCTTGAGACACAAAGTTTTCCGATGCAATCATTTCTAATTTGTTGCGTTGACGACCCAACTCTAATTCAATCATTTCTTGAACTTTTGGGTCCTGCTGTTTTACATAGCTCATGGTAACCTCCTGTGAAAGAAACATTTTAATCTATCTTTTATTATAGTAATAATCACAGTCTTTTGCAAGGTAATTTAGGGAATAACCTTGGCTGTTACCAAAATATATAATTCAACTTCATCCTTCGTTTTTCGACTGTGCTGAAATAGTTTTCCCAGTAACGGGATATCGCCCAAAATAGGAACTTTCTGCCACTGATGCATAGTTCTCCTATCCATCAATCCCCCAATCACTAGCGTTTGTCCATTGGGTATCTGTACCCTAGTTTTAGCCTGTCGTGTGGTGATTCGATAGGCTTTCATTTCTGGCACTAATGTGGGATTACTGACTTCTGCCTCAATCACGGTATCAATTCGATTGTCTTTCACTATGAATGGTTTACATTGCAATCGTATGCCTGCCTCTTCATACTGCGTACTAATGCGAGAAACTCCATTTTGTATAGACTCCACTGTCACTGGTACTCGTTCTCCAATTAATATACGAGCTTCTTCACCATTCATCGTTACGATACTAGGTCTTGCTATTAAGGCCATACGACTGTTCCCTTCCTTCGCCATCACATCTGGATGGGCTAAGAAAGAATACTGCGTGCCACTAGGCATATAGCCAATATGAAGATTGCCCTGCTGGAGACTGGCCTTTTTAGAATGAGTACTAGAGGAACTACCATCTTGTAATCCAGGGAATGACCATTGTACCCCTAGTTCTTTTGCATATCCTTTTTCCATCGCTAACACAGCCACATCCAATTGTACCTGTTTCGGTGTACTTTGCCAATTAGACAGCAACTTCTCTACTTCTAAAATCTCATGTACTGTTCCATAATATATGACCTCATTCGTGGCGCTCATGACTTGTATATGCTCTTTGGGGACAACAGTTTGTATTAATTGCTGCAGCTCTTCTGGCGTCGATGTGTCGGCCACAACCCTGCGAATATGCCTTTGATCTTGCTTCATTCCTTCCACAACAAGCGTTCCTTGATCATCATGCACTAAAAATCCTAATCGTTGCCCTAGCTTTTGTATGGCCACAGTTCCATTTTTCTCTTTCACTTGTAAGGATACATTCCCTTCTAACCCTTCTAAGCCCACTACTGAAAGCCCTTCTGTTCTCGCTATAGTCTGCACTAAGGTTTTTAGGGGCATATCTTTCGCCACCAGTTGAATTTCTTTTCCCTGCACAGTACAGAACATACAAAATACAAAGGTCATAACATACATAATTACTATTCTAACCATCGTACTTCCCCCCTATCTTTTATAGATACTCGCATCGATTCAATAGCAACAACTTGAACACCATCAATCACTTCTTGTACCCCTACTATATGTGTTATCCCATCAATCGACAACACTGCCAAAGGGATATTCCCTTGTACAATACCTAACAACTGAACTGTATGAGATACTTGCTTAGATGGTTGTATAGCCCTTTCAGAATGAGCATCCGACATACCAGTATCCCCCTCGGATAATCGACTCCGATGAGTCCCATGAAACTTTCTTCTCTCTTTATGATCTACATTATGTACCTCCTCATTGTCCTTATCTCTTTCCTCCTCTTCCTTATCTCGCATTGGCATGTTAGAAGCAAAACTATCTACTAAAGGATACGCTCGAATCACATTACGAACGGGGTATACCAAAGATGCCTGACTTTCTGTCTCATTTGTAGTATCCTTATTTCTATGCTTTTTACTCTCTTTTTTATGTGTATCATGATTCTTCTCACTTTTTTTATTTGTCTGCATTGCATCTAACTCTTCTTCCTTTGCTTGTTGTACAGGACTACGCAAACTTTCTACTTCTGACCACGCTGACTCTCTCCAACCTAGATAGCAAATGAGGCATAATAAAACGGTCGTCCCTAGAACGAGACGACCGTGTATACGTACATAAGTTACTATTCGATTGTAGAGGTCTTTCACAGATGATACTTTCATCATGCCCTCCTAGATATGATCAATATCCTTTTGGATGTAATTGATGCCAATTCCAAGCATCACGAATAACTTCTTTTACTGTACTATGAACTGGTTTCCAACCAAGTTTTGAATGAATTTTTTCTGAGGATGCAATTAAAGTGCCAGGATCCCCTGCACGACGATCTCCATAATCAACACGGAAATCAACGCCTGTTACTTCTTTCGTAGCTGCTACAATTTCATTTACACTGAATCCATTACCGGAGCCTAAATTGAACACATCCGACTCGCCACCATTGTACAAGTATTCCATAGCTAGAATGTGAGCCGATGCTAAATCATTGACATGCACATAATCACGCACGCAAGTGCCATCTGCCGTATCATAGTCTGTACCAAATACAGTGATAGATTCACGTTTTCCTAATGCCGCATCGATAATCAGAGGAATCAAATGCGTTTCTGGCGTATGATCCTCCCCAATTTCACCTGATGGATCTGCTCCTGCTGCATTGAAATACCGCAAGGCTACAAATTTAAACCCATAAATCTTACTGTAATCACGAAGCATATCTTCAATCATCAATTTTGTCCGACCATACACATTGGTAGGATTCCATTTCGCATCCTCTGTGATAGGAACTACTTCTGGTTCACCATACACAGCCGCTGTAGAGGAGAACACTAACCGATTCACACCATGTTTACGAGCTGTTTCTACCAAGCGGTAAGAACCTACTACATTATTTTCATAATAAATGGATGGATTCGCCATAGATTCCCCTACTTGGGAATGGGCTGCAAAGTGCATAATACCATCGATATGATGCTTTTCAAGAACCTCTCCTAATTTAGGATTTACAATATCCATTTCGTAGAAAGGGACTCCTTGAGGAATGGATTCTACATGACCTCTAGATAAATTATCCACAATCACCACTTGATGCCCTGCTCCCAATAAAGCACGCACTGTATGGCTGCCAATATAACCTGCGCCACCTGTCACTAAAATATTCATTCTTACTTCTCCTATGCTTTTGAAAGTTTTGGACCCAATAGTTTTTTATACACTTCTACACCTGGTTGATTGAAAGCATCTACTCCTGCCAACTGACCTTCAAAATAGATAGCCCAGCACATAGTGAACATCAATTCACCAAGGTGGAACGCATTCATTGTTGGCACTTGATATCTTCCATTGAATCGACCGTCACTAGCCAATGATTCCGCATTGGATGCTAGCGCCGCACGATTAATAAATCCTAAATCAAGACCAGCCAAGGCTTCTAATTTACTATATTGATCGTACATGTGAGGCACTGTTAACGATACATGCCAATCTTCTACGTCTACAAAGGAAACTACTTTATCATAGCGACCTTCTTGATGTTCTTGCGTTTGAGCATGCATATCCGTAGTTCCTACAGCCACTACCGGAGTACGTCCATAATGACCAGATTTGTCAGCTTTTTCTTTACCCAAGGATTCTGCCAGTAATTGTACATACCACTCAGATAAGGATTTCAATCGATCTGCATATGGCATAAACACTTCAATATGACGACCATATCGTTCAGAACCAATATATTTTAATACGGCACTTAATAAAGCTGGATTCTTCCACACATCTTCGCTTTGAGCAGCCTTATCAGCAGCTTTAGCGCCGTCTAAATAAGCGCGAATATCAAAGCCTAATAACGCTCCAATCACAAGACCCACTTCAGAGAATACAGAGAAGCGACCGCCAATTCCATCAGAAACAGCAAAGATGGAATCACCCCAGCCTTCTGCAACAGCTAATTTATGAAGTAAGGTTTCTTTTTCATCAGATCGAGGATCTGTGACAACTACAACTTCATAATCGATCATAGCTACTTCTAACGCTTCCTTCACAATCATAAAGTTTGTCATTGGTTCAATCGTAGATCCAGATTTAGAAATCAACACCAATAGTACTTTATAATTATTAGGTACATGAGCATGGTCTTCTAGAAATTGTTGTTCTTTCCATTCTCGTTGTAATTGCTTAATCAACTCTTGTGTACGAACAGGATCTACATTATTGCCACTGAAGTACATACGAGGACGATGGTTTCGTTCTTCATCTGTCATAGAGTTCCAAAACTCTCCACAATGTACATCAAATAACACCTTGCCCCCTAAGAAGGAGCCTCCGATGCCAAAACTAACTACCGTGCTCACTTGCTTAGAAGCTAACACCTCTAAACGAGCCATCACATCTGGATTATTGATATGACCTTCTACTACATATGGCAACTGCGGAAATAATACTAACTCAGGTTCTCCATCTTTAGATAAATGACCTTTCACTACACCATTATGACGAGTTTCTTTGGCCGCCTCTAGCGCTTCGGAAATAGCAGGACCTAATTGTTGTACATCTGTTTCAGTGATACCACCTGGTAACATCATATTCGTATAATCATAGACAAAACCGGATTCTAATTGAACTTGTTTCATAAATTCCTCCTATACAGGGTATGATTTAATTTGTATCTTTATTGTACATCAAAACTAGGATAGATAAAAGGAAATATCCATAAATTTCCTAACAGTGTTACTTTTTCAGGATCGCTTTTCTAGCCAGTGCATCTGCTCGATCATTATAGTGTATGCCAGAATGGGCTTTTACCTTGTGAAAGTCGATACGAATCTGAGAAGCCCACTCTTTCATCATCGTTGCATAACTTTTCGTTAAAGGATTATTTGTTTTCCATCGACCGGTAGCCCACATTTCAATCCCCATATAATCGTAATACAAGGAGCATGACGTATATTGGTGATCAATAGCATACTTTACCACATGCAAGGCAGCCAATAATTCTCCAGATACATTCCAATATTCCACGTACTTAGGGTCCGTTGTAGCCAGAGAAAATTCAATCTCTTTCTCTCCTACCAACATAACACCGCCACTGCCTACCATGCCCAACTTCTTGTCGAAACTACCATCGATAAACGCACGTAGATCACACGTATCATAGTCTAACATAGATTGTACATCCTCTATGTTTCTTTGTTTATTTTGCGAAGGGCGATTATCAGAAAAATAGTCTTGCAAGGATATACCCTCTTTTACTTGTTTTTCATCACGACACACATGACTGGATTGTTTGGTAGATGCAACTTGACGTCCCACAAAATTCTCTGCTTCCTCTTTTGTAGAAAATGACTTATATTGCGCTCCTGAATAGCCTTTTACCTGCGCTTCGCAATCTGCCCAAGTAGTATAAATCCCCACATTTCGTCCCACCCGAACTGCGTAATATTTCTTTGCCATAGTTACCCCATTGTAAGAGGAGCTACTGTCCCCTCAACGACTGTTATCAATGATCTAGGTTCTACCTGTACCTGCATTCCACGCAATCCAGCACTTACATATACAGAAGAGATATGTTCAATACTGGCATCAAAGAAAGTAGGAAATGCTTTCTTCATACCTAATGGTGAACACCCCCCTCGCAAGTATCCTGTTAATGGCAACAATTCTTTCACGGCTATCAGTTCCACCGATTTATTGCCACTCACACGAGCAGCCTGTTTCATATCCAGCTCACCCTCTACAGGGATGCAAAATACTACATGACCCGTCACATTTCCTTTACCTACCAATGTTTTAAATACTTGTTCGGCTGGTATCTGCAAGGATTCCACCACATGAACACCTGCTGCCTGTTCCTCAGACCATTCATACGTAAACACTTCATAAGGAATATGATGTGTGTCTAAAATACGCAAGGCATTTGTTTTTTTATGTCCTTTTTTACTCATACTGCCTCCTATTTATTGGTGATCTTCGAGATATTTTTTAACTCGATCTTTAATGTGCCATTTTCATTGGTGGAGATTTCAATAAACTCTCGATCATTCATGTATTCAACTGGGAAAGAAATTTCAATACCTGTATCTGTTTTAATCTTGTGTTGTTTCCCCATTTTAGTAGCATAGGTACGGCTCACTGGTAATGGTTCTAATAAATCTTCTTCTGCTAGCTCTTTCATAGCTGCTTCGCGTTGTATAGGATTGGATCCAAATACGTGTTCAATAATATGGCGAGCTTCTAAGGTATCTGATACTTCTGCATTTTTGGCGAGTAGTTCCTTCGTTTTCGCCATAGCTGCTACACCATCTTGCTCATGAGCTTTAGAAATGCGGTCTACTACAGTTCGCACTTTTTTTACTGTATCTTTAGACGATGGATTCATCGTGACCTGAAAGATTCTCTCTTCCAAAAAGTGCATTTTTTCTCCATCATATTCACCTTTAGGTTCAAACAAACGAATCGACATATCCGACAGTTTAATACTTACAAAGGCGTACAGTTTTTGTGTGACTGTAGGTAACACAACTCGATGTTCTACTAGTTTTGTAGCTAAGGAACCATCTTCCTCTGAATATAAATGGTGTGTATATCCATCATGAGCTTTACATAATAATATACAAAGGTAAGGCTGCTCTCCTTGTGCTTCGCAAACAATCATATCTAGTACACAAGGGTCCATGGCTTGTGCCATATAGGTAAATAACGTTTCCCCTAGCTCTTTACCAAAGTCAACAAGTTTGATCTCTTTATCATGGAATTGTTGCACCTTTCGGCCCCATGGAGTATGTGAAGAAATATATCCTGTTCTAGCACTTGGATCTTGTAAAGCTTTCATGACATGCATTTCTAAATAACTTTGTATTTCTGGCTCTTCAATGTCCATCGTATGATCCGAATAGGCTGCCATAGAAGATGTAAAATCAAACACTTCTAATACTGCTGCATTAATTTGCATAGTTCCTCCTCAATAACAAAGAGCTTTGCCAGTGACAAAGCTCTACTGTTGTTACATGTTGTCTTTCACATAGTGATATGTTTTTTCTAATCCATCGCGCAAAGACCACGTTGGGGCGTACCCTAATACTTGGCTTGCTTTCTTTGTACTCAATAACGAATGTTTAATATCACCGATGCGTGGCTCTTGGTACTCTCGGTTAATAGTCGTATTCGTAATTTCTTCAAGGGTATTCATCAAATCATTTAAAGAAATACCTGTGCCCGTACTTACATTGATAATACCTGTTACATCATCACGCAAACCTAATAAATTGGCTTCCACCACATCATCTACATACACGAAGTCTCTCGTTTGTGTACCATCACCATAAACTACCAATGTCTCACCTTTTGCGACCTGTTCACAAAAGATACTAATAACGCCACCTTCACCACCATTGCCTTGACGTGGACCGTACACATTTGCATAGCGATAGCATATATACGGAAGTCCAAAGGATTCTTCATAAATTCGCAAATATCCTTCTGTAGTCAATTTTGTCAAACCATAGCAAGAGCGAGGGATTCCTTGTAACTCTTCGGTAAGAGGTAAGGTCTCTAAATCTCCGTACACCGCTGCAGAAGAAGGCATCAAAAATTTTTTAACTCCTACTTTTACTGAAGCTTGTAATAGATTTAACAATCCCATCAAATTAATATCACAATCTTCTGTAGGATTCACCATAGATTCTCCTACCACCGTTTGTGCTGCCTCGTGAAACACATAATCTGGCTGAAAGTCTTGAAATACATCTAGTATCTTCGCATCACGTATATCTAATTCTACAAAGTCTGCTTTTGGATTCACAAATTCGCGCAATCCACTGCTTAAGTTATCTATCACTTGAACTCGATGACCTTCCTTGATCAATCGATCTACAAGATGGGACCCGATAAAACCAGCTCCACCTGTTACACATATATTCATAATTTATTTCCTATCTACATTCATAATACTTTATCAAGTAATCTATATTAGATATTTCTACTATTAAATTATAGTATTTAGAAGTCATTAAAACAAGATTATTTAGAAAAAAGTATTTTTTATCTCCGTCTTGGACGTAAGGCCACTAGACCATGAGTCTTAATTGCATCAAGTAAATACACTCATGCATTGTTATCATATTTTGCTTGTTTACCCTGTTCCATTCGCTTCACTTGCACTTCGTAATAGCTAAGGCCAATCAAGGACCCCACTCAACTTTTCACACAACTCGAAATGTCAACATCTTATCCAGCCCACATGTTTCAATGTCGCAAAGGGCACCACCACGCAGTGTTGCTTCCAAATGATAAAACAGCATGCACCGGTTAATATGTTGAAGAAGAAAAGGAGAACGCCGCTGATAGCCATATTGCGTAAGCAAGGATCGTAGTTTGATTCTCACATACCCATTGCTCTTGCCATAGAGGATACGGATACGCACACTTTTAAAGAACAAATCCAAATCAGAATAGTCTCTTATATACTCTTCCATATTTACAGTGTGCTTGCCGTATGCAAGGTCCTTTTGTATGGCGGGAAATTCCTGGTTAAGGATGGATTTTTCATAAAAATAATGCATCCAATAACGAATGTCCAAAATGAACTTTCTTTTGTCGCCGCGATACTTGTCAGCAAAAAAGGCCTTCTCACCTTCCCATATCAAATCAATGATATGACTTTCCTCTCTACAGGTAAGCTCCATACTACTGATGATGGCAGCAAGGTCAAGGGCTGAATATAAAAGCGCCCTCACTAGTTGTCACCCTTCATGCCGTTGCACTGGCGGCACAGGATTTGAAGATTTTCCGCAACACTTTTGCCACCACCGTTCATTGGAACGATGTGATCTACCTGAAAGTAAATCCGAGATTGATCCGTTTTGCCACAGCGAGCGCACTCATAAAGTCCCTGATTGTTCCTTGCCTTTTCAAAAGCCTGATCTCTTAGTTGTTTTTCCAGCATAGGGTCAATCTTCCCTATCTCATGAAGCGGCAGGTTCTCCAATGCTCGTGTGCCGTATTTCACATTACTTTCACGGTCTTCATACAGATCAGAAGAGTGAGATAGTTTCATCAGCTCAATATCGAGTTGACGGAGAAAATATAGTTTCCTTCCAAAGAATAATTTGAGCATAGTATCATCACCGGAGTCCCAGATAGAGTCAATATATTCCGACTTCTTGCGCTGTCCCATATCTTCATCCCAGATATGTTGTGCAATAGCAGTCACATCCAGCTTGCTCCTGTCTAACTCAGCAAAGGTATAAAACTGAGGGATTGCTTCATACTGTGCATAGTATTTCAGAATATTTAATACATCCCTTGGCTCATAAGGTGGTACAAGGTCTCCGCAGAAGAAGGAGTCTCTACACTGACGTTCCATTTCCTCAAGCTCTTCATCATGCAGATATTCTTCTGTTGCCTCAAAGCTGGCGAACAGGGATGGAAGGGAATCCATAAGCTGCTTGTACGCCTCTTGTGTACTATTGTAGACCATGACCTGATAGGCGTGATCCATACCATTTTCCTCCAAATAAGAAAACGCATACATTCCAATCGGAATGCGCTGTTCAAAAGGTACTTTTTCTAATGCCGAAGTATCTACTGAATCATCTAATATGGAAGCAAATTCTTCTATTTTGGAAATAGCAATCATGCGAAGATCATGCTTTGTCCGTTCAGTTTTAGTATCGCGGAAATCGTTACTTCCTTCAAAGAGGCTCTCAGGATTTACCCAAGCGATATTTTCATTCCAATGGTCAATGAAAGAAACAATATAGGCACTGGATGTGCCGCCTGCTGCTGTTCCCCGCAATGCGCGGCCAACCATTTGGGTCATCAAGATAGATGACACCGTAGGTCTAGCAAGGAAAACTGTCTTTGTTTGTGGTAAATCAACACCTTCTGTAAGTATGTTCACATTGATTAAAACTTGTAGCTTTCCATCTCGATATTCATTTAGCTTTCTCTCGTTATCTTCACGACTGATTGTTACGCCAGTAATAGCATCTTTCACAGAAGAAACGATAAAGTCAGCTGAAACGCCTGCTTTCTTGAACAAGGCAGTCAACTGAATGGCATGGACTACATTGACCGCAAAAAGGATGGTTTGTCCATACTCGGATTGCTTCGCTGTATACGTCTCTACAATCAGCTTATTTCGGACGGCACTATCTGCCATCTGCTGTGCAATTTCATCCGGCAAAATATCCAAATGCTGGATACTCTCCCACGCATCCACGCCAAGGAGCTCTCCGTACTCTTCATCAGTATAAAAGCTTTCAAAAATCGGCTTTGCAAGTATCTGTCGGTTAATCAATTCCTTTAAGCCGATTTGATATGTAATACCCACATCGTCATGTACAGCTTGTCCATTTCTAACACCATCGCTGTATATACGCGCTAACAACCCCTGTTCGCTTTCTGCTGTCCTAAATGGTGTTGCAGTCAGCCCAATGAGCTTCAAATTAGGCACTTTCCTTTTTACATACTCAATGATTTTTCGATACGTTTTAGCCGTTGAATGATGGGCTTCATCTACGACAAGATACAGATCGTTTTCATCTTTCAGCCATATGTCCAGACGATCCATATTTCTTCCAATACTGTCTTTGCTGACAATCAAAAGATTATCCTCGGGACGGATGTCGCTAGTACGGTCATGACTAGACGCGCCAGAAATAATACGGAAACAAAAGGATGAAATATGCGGTATCACTTCTGTATAAGCAAATTTTTGAAATGATTCTGCTGCCTGATTCAGCAACATTTGACGGTGTCCAATCCAAAGTATCTTCTTTTTCTTGTCAATGGCGTTCTTCAAAAGCCACATGGAGGCTGTATATGTTTTCCCGCCTCCAGTAGGCAGTACTACCAACGTACTGTAGGACGGCTCTTGATTAATCTTATCGAGACACCGCATAGCCTCTTTTTGGTGCTCGTATGGCGTTCTTTCATTTGTCCCCTTTTTAGGAAACACATCACCGTAGGACTTAACTTCTATACAATCAGAAAGATCTTTCATTTCCTTTACCTCACTTTATGATTCTTTGTCCACCCTTATATGGGCTATTCTAATGCTTACTAATCTACTTCATTCCTTGTAAGCAACGTCACATCCTCAACATGATACGTCTGCAGGAACATATTTTGTTATATCATTTTCGTGGTTACTAAATAACTGAAATATGCTATTTACTTCAGTACCATATGCAACCAAATTCGACATAGTTTTTATCTCCTTTTGGCAAATTCTATAAAGTTTTTCATCAATAGATCCTTATTTTTTATCCAAAATCAATGCTTCTAAACGCACAATTCTTTGTTCTTGTTCATCTATTTTTTTACGAAGTACTTGGTTTTCTTCTTGAAGGACGTAGATGGAAGCAATAGGTCCCTTTGCATATTGTGGTAATACCGTAGATTGATTGCCTAATCCAAACTTAAAGCTTATCCCTGCATTAACTATCATACCATTCCCATTTGCATGAGCCATTCCAATATGAGCCAATTTAGACTCATTGTAATAGCGGGCATATCCTAAAGCCACGGCTCGCTTATTTTTATATAAACCTAGACCGGCCATAAATTGATGTGGTTCTCTAGGGTCATAGGTAAGTGGCTTTAATGCTGATAAGGCTGCATTCATCGTATCTCTTGCTTTAGACTCCTCTTCCACTCTAATAATAGTTTGATTAGTGGCATGTAATTGACTACCATTCACAGCGTCAGTAGATATTTCAGAAAGCTCTCCAGCTGCTACACCTTGCAGTTGACGAGTAAACGTATTGTATTTTTTAGGTTTTACAAAGCCATTATCATTAGAATAGTAATATCCTGAACCATCATCAACTGCACCAATACTTACTATGCCTCTAGCATTATCGACGCCAGCATATTTTCCCTCTACAGGATGTAATGTGACAGCTTTACTAAATGCACCTAAGGCAACTGAACTTTTACCATATGCCTTAGCACCATAGCCAAGGGCTGTGCCATGTTCAAATTCTACCGTCGCGTAATCACCTACTACTGTTGCTCCTTCTCCAGGCGCTTTACCTAATGAAATTGTCCAATGATTAAAATCTTCAGGATATATCTGTGGAGCTGCAACACTATAATTTCCAACAACAACTAAATGATCTCCAGTTACTCGATTTTTATTCCCTACAATATTTAGATGATCGCCATACACTAAATTGTTATTTCCAGATATATTATAAAAATTAGAATACATTATATTATTGTTCTTACCAATTACATTATGTGTAGGATCAATCTCCCCGTTATCATTCTGTCCTCCTACAGCGAGAACGACACTACTAATAGACATGTTCATTAACGAAAGAGTTGCCATTGCCATAACTAAATTTAATTTTAATTTCATACCTTCTCCTAATTATTGTAATAATAAAATACATTTCTAAAACTCTTGGACACCCCTGACATGTCCGATCTAATGCTTACTGCGTCGCTTCGCTCCTAGTAAGCAAAGATACGGCCTCAACATGGTAGGTCTGCGGAAACATATCTACTGGTTGAACTTTCACCAGTTCATACCCATGTTTTGTTAATATTTCTATATCTCGCGCCATGGAGGATGGATTACATGACACGTAAACGATACGTTGTGGTGCCATACCAACAGCTGCCTGCAACACATCCTCTTTACACCCTGCACGAATAGGGTCAAAGACAATCACATCTGGCTCAATACCTTGTTTATACAACTTAGGCATTTCCACCGCCGCATCGCCTACGATAAATTCTGTATTATCATAACCATTTCGTTCTGCATTCTTTTTCGCATCTGCAATGGCAGGCGCCACGATTTCAATACCAATGACGTGCTTTGCTTTATGCGCTAAGAATAGAGATATGGTTCCCGTTCCACAATAGGCATCAATCACTGTTTCATGACCTTTTAAATCTGCAAATTCTAAGGCTGTATCGTAGAGCACCGTAGTCTGCTCTGGATTGACTTGGAAAAAGGAATGTGGTGATAGCTGAAACGCCAAATCTTTTATGTAATCTGTAATTTGGTCTTTCCCATAAATGGTGCGATTCCTAGGACCTAAGATCACATTTGTTTGTTTTGGATTATGATTTACAACAATAGAGGTGACCTGTGGCAAAGCCTCAACGATACGATTTACCAATTCTTGTTCTCCTGGAATCGTTGCTATTCTGCTCACAAGGATAACCATCCATTCCTCTTTACCAATACGGCCTATGACATGCCGAATCACACCTCTTCCTTGATACTCATCATAAGGCTCGATACCTAGTTCATACATAGCATCATAGCAGACCTTGCGAATTTCATCATTCCCCTCATCTTGGATGGGACAATGTTCGTGGTTAATAATGCTATGGGATCCTTTTTGATAAAAGCCCATTCGTAGTTTTCCCAATGTGCCACCAACAGGCATTTGCATCTTATTCCGATATCTCCATGGTTCTTTTGGACCTATGCAAGGTAATACTAACTCTGGATCGCATTTTGCAATACGTTCAATAACAGATTTTACAGATTCCGTTTTTAGTCGTAATTGTTCTGTATAGGAAGCGTGTTGTAACTGGCATCCTCCACAATCCCCGTATACTTCACATTGAGGTGCCACACGCTCTGCAGAAGGTGTTATCACTGATACAATATCACCTACTGCATAGCTTTTCTTTACTAAGTTAATTTTCACTTGTACCGTTTCATTGGGCAGTGCATACGGTACAAACACAGTAAACCCTTCGTATCTGCCTACGCCTTCACCACTACTACCCGTACCATGAATGTCTATGACATAAGTCTTTCCAACGCACACCGGTGCTATTTGTTGTTTCTTGTTGCTCATGTATATTCTATATATCCTTTAACTAACGTAATTTTCTATCATTGTTTATTTCTTTATTATATCATTTTTTATACAATCTTCTTAGCAATTACTAAAAATTTGTAACCCCTATAGTTAGCTTCTCTACGCAAACAAAAAAAGCACATAGCCCCGTTGATATACCTCATCATAGGTGCTATATGCTTATGTATTATATTTCTTTTGTTATTGCCTAGTGCCTATATCCCCTAGAAGATTAAGCAAACACATTCCACTGTATTCGTTTATTTCGCTAAGCGATTACGAATGATCGCTGCCCCTAATACCAACACTACGCAACCAATATGGAATGGCAAGCTATAAGGCTCAATATACGGTGCTGCCATAGGATCATGTTGAATCATACTAGCCGACACCCAACCAAGGATACCACCACCCACATATAAAATAATAGGGAATTTATCGATCAGCTTAACAAAGATTGTGCTTCCCCAAACAATGATAGGTACAGCAACTAACATACCTGCCACCACAAGGCCAAAATGACCTTCTGCAGCTGCCACAACCCCTAATACATTATCAATACCCATGACACCATCGGCAATAATGATAGTGGCAATAGCACCCCAAATATTATCTTTCGCTTCAATGTTATGGTCATTATCCCCCTCTTTCAATAAGGAGTAGCCAATCCATAGCAACATAATACCCCCAATGATGCGTAGGGACGGAATATTATCTAGAGCTTCAATAAATAGAATCGCCATCACGAGTCGTAATACAATAGCCCCTGCGGTCCCCCAGAAAATGGCTCGTTTCCGTAACTGCTCTGGCAAATTTTTCGCTGCCATTCCAATCACAATGGCATTGTCACCTGCCAATAATATATCAATTATAATAATTTGAAGAATTGCTAATAATCCTTGTGTTGATGTAATATCCACCATATCCTCCTATATATACTACTTAGAATACCTCTATTATATCACAGCGACTTATCTAGTGATAGTAAAAGAGAGGATAGTGATTATATCATCTATCCTCTCCTTTATACTGAACGTATCCATCAGATACGTTTCTTATGTAGTGTACAACACTTGTGCAATTAGATGTTCTTTCTGTTTATAAAACAATGTACTTCTCTAATTCAAAACATATACTTTTACATTACGACGACCGAATTGAATAGCTTCATCATAACTATCCATAGCTAAGTCAATTTTATGACCAATAATCGCTCCACCTGTATCATCAGCTACTGCATAGCCGTAACCTTCTACATATACTTCTGTACCCAGTGGAATGACACTCGGGTCGACAGATACATAACCTCTACGCAACGCATGTCCACGAGCTGTATACGATCCAGACTCATAGCTAGAGTATGCACTTGCATCCATTTCTATGACTCTGCTGTACGAGGATGGTGTTCCTCTTTGTACAGATAATTTTGCCATAGTGGCACTATCTGCAACGCCTGTTTCCGCTAGCCCATAATGGCGCTGAAAGTGAAGTAAAGCGTCTTTGGTTCCACTCCCAAATACACCATCAATGCCACCAGGAGAGAAACCGCTATTCAATAATTTTAATTGTATTTCTTCTATGTGACTGCCACGTTCACCAAATTGTGACGTCGCTTCACTACGGGTATTACGAGTCGCAGGCTGCGTCCCGAATTTTTTTTGATTTTCTAGCAGAGCACGCATTGTTTCCTTACCTACTCTACCATCTGGAGTTAACCCGTGCTCTTTCTGAAAGACGAGTACTGCGTATTCAGTATTATTCCCAAACACTCCATCTGCTGTGTCAAGCAAATAGCCTTGGGATACTAACAACGCTTGTAACTCTTCTACCTCTTTACCGCGATCCCCACGTCCCGATGTTGCCAAAGCTGTCGCCATGGAACACACCAAGAGGAGTATCGCTATGAGAGTTATTTTTTTCACGATGTTCACCTCATATCTAAATGCTTACCTATTTTACCATTTTTTGGGAGATACGTCAAAATTTTAGGCTTTTTTCAACACTTATTTACCACTTATTGCCTATTTTTACACTTTTTTTCCCACATATAGTAGAAATATACTTTCACAGAAATTGTTAACTACCATATATACCCCTTTAATTTCCTATATTTTTGTAGCATTATGATTTTAACTCATTGAGTTTAGCCTATTATGCCAAATTAGCATAAATTTAGGCATCTATAATTCTAAAATGTTATATAATTCACCCTATAAATGTAGTATATATACTCAAATATAGCGTATATCCTCAAATGTAATATCACACCGATTTACATTATTTTGAATACCACAGCAACCTGATAAGCAAACAAAAAGCTGTAATGAAATTTTTTTCACTACAGCTTTCTATCTAAGAGATAACACTCTATGTATTTAAATATTTTGCCCACGAACCATATCATCTTCGGAGGCTTCCTCTTGATGATTACGCCCTGCTAAGCTAAGCACAATATATCCTAAGATACCTGCTACAATAGATCCCAAAAAGATACCTACTTTAGCCATTTCTTGTGCTTCTCCAGGTGGAAATGCTAATAAGGAGACAAATAGACTCATAGTAAAGCCGATACCGCAACAAAGAGCAATACCATATACTTGTAACCAGTTAGTTTTAGCTGGCATTTCTACTAGTTTTGTTTTCACTAGTACAAACAAAGTACCAAATACACCAACTTGTTTACCTACTACAAGACCTACTGCCACACCAAGAACTACTGGATGTGCAAAACTATCCATTGTAAATCCATGGAAAGATACGCCTGCGTTAGCAAAGCCAAACACAGGAATGATCAAATAGGTAACCCAATTACCTAATGCATGTTCCCAGTCTGATAATGGAGATACTTGACGTCCATCACGTGTACCACTAAATGGAATAAATGCTGCAAGTGTTACTCCTGCTAATGTGGCATGTATACCCGATTGGAACACACAGAACCATAGCGCCACACCTAATACTAAGTATGGTACAGGTCGCGTGTAATTCATGCGATTAATGTAGAACAAGATAAGGACGATTACCGCCGCCGCAAAGAGATACATAGTATGTAACTCTGTGGTATAGAAGAAGGCAATGATCACGATCGCCATCAAATCATCCATAACAGCTAAGGTTGTTAAGAATACTTTCATCGCAATAGGAACACGACTGCCTAATAAAGATACGATACCGATAGCAAACGCGATATCTGTAGCCGTTGGAATCCCCCAACCATGAATAAATTCAGGATGATATCCTACGATGAAATAATAAATTAATGCAGGCATTAATAATCCAAAAAAGGCTGCAATACCAGGCAAAAATCGTTTTGCGTTAGTATTCAATTCGCCATCAATCATTTCACGTTTTACTTCTAAACCTACAAATAAAAAAAACACGGCCATAGCCACATCATTGATCCATAGTTCAACAGATAATGGACCTAATTTAGCATGAAGAAGTGAATGATACAAGCTTTCTACTGGAGAGTTTGCCAATAGTACTCCCACCACAGCAGCTACGAACAAAAGCACGCCACCTGCCGATGGGGAGGTAAAAAAAGATACAATTCGATTCATAAAATTACCCCTCTACTATGTAATTGTACATAAACATGTTAAAAATATGTCGATATCTATTATAGCACTTATTACTATCTATATCTATCGAAAATATTCTATATCATCTATGTATACAAAATTCACTACAAATTTCCTTTGTATACATACACGTCTATAACTAGTGTCTAATACTATATCTATTCCTGACCTTCCCATACGTTCTTTGGTCGTCCAATATCTGTACGATATTGTTTTCCTGTAAAATCGATGGTCTCTATCATATTATAGGCCTTACTCGTTGCTTCTTCTAATGTAGTTGCTATAGCCGTAACTCCTACAACTCGCCCGCCTTGCGTTACAAAGTTGCCCCTGTGATCTTCTTTTGTCCCACTATGAAACACTAATATATCATCGTCCATTCTTCTTAGATCACCCTTAATACGTCTTCCCACCATAGGTGATACTGGATATCCCTCTGAAGCTAACATGACGGTAGCTGCATATTCTGGTTTCCACGACACTGACATACCTTCTAAATTACCTGTCGCTGTGGCATACAGAATAGCCCCTAAATCGCTTTCCATAAGCGGTAGAATTACTTGTGTTTCTGGATCTCCAAATCGAACATTGAACTCTACTACCTTCGGTCCTTCCGAGGTAATCATCAAACCGACGTATAAGCACCCCACATAGGGATAGCCTTCTTGAGCTATCGCTCGCACAATGGGCTGCAAAATAGACTCTACGATTTCCTTTTGTAGATCTTCTGTCAAGATAGGTGTAGGACTATAGGCACCCATACCTCCTGTATTAGGTCCTATATCACCAGTGCACAAACGCTTATGATCTCGCGCTCCAATCATAGGTAACACATGTATGCCATCTACAAACGATAGGAATGACAGCTCTTCCCCTGTCATATATTCTTCAATCAATACACTCGCATTTGTCTCTGTTAATAGCTTTTCTAGTATTGTTTCTCCCTCTGTGAAAGTCTTACAAATTGTCACCCCTTTGCCTGCACAAAGTCCATCTGCCTTAATGACAATAGGTAGCCCTAGTTGCTTCATGATGACTTGTCCCTCTTTCATAGTGGAACAGATTCCATACTTAGCAGTAGGTATCCCATATTGTGTCATTAACTGCTTTGCAAAAGATTTTGACCCTTCTAATTGAGCTGCCCTCCTGGAAGGCCCAAATACAGGTATGCCGGCGGACCGAATGGTATCTGATAGTCCCGCTACAAGTGGTGCCTCTGGTCCTATCACCACAAGATTGATATGGTGTTGTAACAACCACTCTACCAAACTAGCGGTTTCCTTCCAGTCAATCTTTACAACTGTCGCTATGGATGCCATCACATCGCTACCTGGGACTGCATACACCGTTTGTACACTGGGACTTTGATGTAGCTTCCATACGAGAGCATGCTCTCGTCCACCACTACCTATGACACAAACTTTCATTGTTACCTCTCTTATGCAATTCATTGATTATAACGTTTTACAATACCCTATCCCTTACTATTGTACACAGTAAATTACTCTAAGTATTTCGATACTATACATCTTCAACCACTAGCACTTTTCCATTCTCTATATACAAAGCATCATTACAGAATAAACGCACCGCTTCCGGATATATACGATGTTCCTCATGTAAAATCCGTTCTGACAAGCTATGCACTGTATCTCCTTGATATACAGGTACTATGGCTTGCATAATCACAGGTCCTGTATCGATCCCTTCATCCACAAAGTGAACTGTACAGCCTGTATGTGATACTCCCGCCTCTAAGGCTTGCTGTTGTGCCTGTAGGCCTCTAAAAGCAGGTAATACTGAGGGATGTATATTCAATATCTTATGGGGATATGCATCAAGTAACGTCGATCCTACGATACGCATATATCCTGCCAAAAGAATAGCATCCACCCCATATCCTTGAAGTAGCTTAAGTATCTGTGTTTCAAAAGCAATGGCACTTTCATAACTATTTCTTTCTACAAGATAGCAAGGAATATCCCACTGTTTTGCCTTATGCAATAGTCCTGACTCAGGAATATCACTAATGACGACTACAATATCTCCTCGAATCTCTCCATTTTGTACGGCTTCATAAATAGCCTCTCCGTTGGAGCCTCTTCCACTCCCAAACAAAGCTAATCGTTTACGCATGGAATGTTTCACCTACGATGGTAACCTCACCATCTCCTTCTGTTACGATACCGATGGAGTATACTACTTCTCCTTGTTCATGAAGCAAGGCAACAATAGACTCTACTACTTCCGGTTTAACCACTAATACCATACCAATCCCCATATTAAAAGTATGATACATTTCTTTTGGCTCTACATTCCCCCATCTTTGTAATAGTTTAAAGATGGGTAATACTGGCCACGCATTACTGTTAATCGTTACTGCCATACCTTTAGGTAAGATGCGAGGAATATTATCATAGAAGGAACCCCCTGTAATATGAGCCATGCCTTTCACATAACCTGCCTCAACCAATGGTAGTATCTGTTTTACATACAATTTTGTCGGCTCTAACACTTCTTCACCAATAGTACGACCTAATTCATCGATATACATATCTAATGGTAATTGTTTTCGTTCTAAAATAATATGACGCACTAAAGAAAATCCATTAGAATGTAACCCTGATGATGGTAAGCCTAATACAATATCACCTACTTCGATAGTCTCTCCCGTAATGCATTGTTCTTTATCCACAATGCCTACAGCAAAACCAGCCACATCATAATTACCATCACCATAAAAGCTTGACATTTCTGATGTTTCTCCACCAATTAGGGCACAACCACAGTCCTCACAAGCAGCACTCATGCCCGAAATAAGGCTTTCAATATGATTGTGATTGAGCTTGCCTACAGCAATATAATCTAAAAAAAATAGAGGTTTTGCCCCTTGTGCCACTACATCATTTACGCTCATTGCTACACAATCTTGTCCAATCTGATGATGTTCATTCATCAAAACGGCGAACCGAATCTTTGTGCCTACTCCATCAGTACTCGATACTAGCACGGGTTCTTTCATGGAGTGATTCGCCAAGGAAAAGAGTCCACTAAAGCCCCCTAATGAGCCCAGTACTCCAGGCGTATAGGTTCTTTCCACACGATGCTTTATTTTTTGGATGAGTTGATTTCCAGATTCTACATCGACTCCTGCATCAAGATAGGTTACTGGTTTTTCATTGTAAGTCATAGGTATCTCCTGATTCTACTCCCCTAGGAAGATTACTTGTATAGTGACCATTAAAACAAGCCAAACAGAGCTGTGAAGGATGCACTGCTTTCATAGATGCTGCCAAACCATCATGGGATATATAATATAACCTATCCACACCAATGTATGTTCGTATCTCTTCTAGACTGCGTCCATAGGCAATCAATTCACTCTGCACAGAGGTATCGATACCATAGTAACAAGGAAACTGTATCGGCTCAGAACTAATACATAAATAAATTTCTTTCGCTCCTCCTTGGCGCAATATATCGACGATAATTTTACTAGTTGTACCACGCACAATAGAATCATCTACTAAAATAATACGTTTACCTTGTACAATATGCGGCAATACATCCATCTTTTGGCGAACGGCCAATTCGCGCGCCTCTTGATTGGGCTTGATGAACGTTCTCCCTATTTTGTGATGTCTCACTAATCCTTCCATATAAGGAATTCCTGACTCCTGTGCATATCCCAAAGCTGCTGCAGTACCTGAACTGGGAATAGGCATGACTATGTCCGCTTCATATTGTGTTTCCCTCGCTAATTGTCGGCCCATTTCAAACCGTGACTCATAGACTCCTTGTCCATCGATGACACTATCAGGACGAGCAAAATAAATATACTCAAACACACAAGTATGTTGATTATTTACTGTCTCCGAAATATAACTGCTATGAATTCCCTTTTTATCAATGATGACTATTTCTCCCGCCTTTACATCTCGAAGAAATGTACCATGTACAGCATCAATAGCACAGCTCTCAGAGGCTAAGATATATCCATGCTTACTTTTACCGATGCAAAGGGGCCGATAGCCTTGTGGATCTCGCACCCCGATCAGAGTTCCTCCAGTGAATATAACCAAAGAGTATGCTCCCTCTAAACATCGACAAGTCTTTCTAATTCGCTCTTCTAGATTCTTCTCTTTCGATCGGCCCAACACATGTAGTATGATTTCTGAATCTGTTGTTGTTTCAAACACAGCACCTTGATCTTCTAAGTCCTTACGAAGATCTAATGTATTGGTTAAATTCCCATTGTGAGCCAGCCCTATATTTCCACATTTATAAGAGCCTAGCAATGGTTGTATATTCTGTACTTCACTAGCTCCTGTTGTGGCATATCGCACATGTCCAATACCTATATGACCACGTAAATGATCTAAGTCAGCCAAGGCATCTTCTACCAGTCCCATCCCTTTTTCGACAGTCACAAGATCCCCACTAGAAACAGCAATCCCCGCACTTTCTTGGCCACGATGCTGTAATGCTATAAGACCTTCATATACACATTTTCCAATTGACAACGTTGTATCAAATATACCAAACACTCCACATTCCTCGTGAAGCTTATCTAACACACTATCATTTTCCATGGTGTCTCCCCGTGTCAGTTTGACAGTTCCTATACTCATATACATGATGAACACATATAGAACTTCTATCAACATAACAACCCATGAAACTATGTACAATATTTCACGAATTGCAAGTTTCTAACTATTAACTTTATTATAACTTGACATATCTCTATCAGCAATACGAACTCTTACTCAAATTATAAAATTATATTTACAATCTCGAAGTAGCTCATTTGGATTCCCTTAATTTTCGTTTACCAACCTTTTATTTCCTTGTATACTGTAAAGTATACGAAGCTTTTGCGTACATATCGCTCCTATTACATCGCATCGGAGGTACTATGTCAGTTCATCGTCTATTTGTCAAAAAACGTTACCCTTTCCATAGTGAGTCTCGCCAACTCCTTCGCACAATCCAAGAAGATTTACATATCCCCATTACGAATCTTACTATCTATGAACGCTATGATATATATGGCATCAGCAAAGAAGAATATATAGCGAGTCAAAACCTTATTTTTTCAGATCCTCCAACAGAAGAATGCTACACATCATTACCATTACAAAAAGATGATACACCTATTGCTATCGAGTATGTACCTGGTCAATATGACCAACGAGCTGATTCTGGAGAACAATGTTTAGCCATGTTAACATCTCATACTCATGGAACGGTTCGCACCGCTCGTATCTTTGTACTATCAGGCCAAGTCTCAAGAGAAGAAAAAAACAGAATTACCCAACTCTTCCTCTCCTCTATTGACTATCAACAAGCTAGTCTAACCTTACCAACTATGCTAGCACTCACATCACCGTCGCCAAAAGATATCGAGTATATAGATACCTTCCTCACCATGACAAAAGATGAGTTGTATCACTGGATGCAGCAGTTACAACTAGCCATGACTATAGATGACATGCTGTTCGTACAGGCTTACTTTCAAAAGGAACAACGACCTCCTAGTATCACCGAAATTCGAGTCTTGGATACGTATTGGTCAGATCACTGTCGTCATAGCACATTTCTAACAAAGCTCACGAACATCACTTTTGAACCATCGGATTTCACTTTACCAATACAAAACACCTATAAAAGGTATATAGCCACTCGAGAACAACTAGGCCTATCTCAAACAGATCCTACTCTAATGGACATGGCAACCATTGGCGTGAAAGAGCTACGCGCAAAAGGATTGCTGAAAAATCTCGATAGTTCCGATGAAATCAATGCCTGTACAATTATCGTTCCTGTAGATGTCGATGGACATGAAGAGGAATGGTTGCTGTCCTTTAAAAATGAAACACACAACCATCCCACCGAAATTGAACCGTTTGGTGGCGCCGCTACTTGCCTTGGTGGTTGTATCCGAGACCCCCTCAGCGGTCGTACCTATGTATACCAAGCGATGCGCATCACTGGCTCTGCCGACCCGCTTACACCTCATTCCTCTACGCTACCTGGTAAATTACCGCAGTCTTATATTACTACCACAGCAGCCCGTGGTTTTTCTTCCTATGGCAATCAAATCGGAGTTCCAACTGGTGAAGTACGAGAATATTACCATCCCGGCTACGCAGCCAAGCGCATGGAAGTAGGCGCTGTCATTGGGGCTGCGCCGCGCCATTCAGTGCGCCGTGAAACTCCCTCTCCTGGTGATATCATCATTCTTGTAGGAGGCAAAACAGGCCGTGATGGATGTGGCGGAGCTACAGGTTCTTCAAAATCACATACAGCTCAATCACTCACACACTGTGGTGCGGAAGTGCAAAAAGGGAACCCTCTGACAGAGCGCAAATTACAACGACTATTTCGGAATCCCCAAGTATGTGCTTGCATCAAACGATGCAATGATTTCGGCGCTGGTGGCGTCGCTGTTGCGATTGGTGAACTAGCACCAAGTATATACATTAATCTAGATACGATCCCTACAAAATATCATGGATTGGATGGTACAGAACTAGCAATTTCTGAATCACAAGAGCGAATGGCTTGCGTTCTATCTCCTACAGATTGGCTTACATTCCAAAACCTCTGTAACCAAGAAAATATAGATGCTACCATCGTTGGACATGTAACAAACTCTGGTAAGCTTGTCATGGTATGGAATGGGACAAAGATCGTCAATATCCATCGTGATTTTTTAAACACTAATGGAGCTACACAACATACCGTCGTTCACATTATGGCTCCTACCAGTATAGAGGGATTGTCTATTTCAAAGAAAATCGGTTTACATCATCAGAATTGTATTCATCCTCAACCCTTAGCAAGTCGCTTTCATCTAACACTCCAATCTTTGCTATCCACTTCACAACAAGGTCTTCAAGAACAGTTCGACTCCACCGTTGGAGGCAATACAGTATTATTTCCTTTCAGTGGAGCCTATAGAAAAACGCCTGTACAAGGCATGGTTGCCAAATTACCTGTCTTACAGGGTACAACGTCTACTACTAGCATCATGACGCATGGTTTTGACCCCTACTTGTCTGAATGGAGCCCTTATCATGGAGCCCAATATGCTGTATTACTGAGCATAGCGAAATTAGCTGCCCTAGGAGGCGATATTCGTAAGGCCTATGTATCCTTTCAAGAATATTTTGAAAAGCTCAAAACTCCAAATGCTTGGGGTAAGGTAGTATCTGCTCTATTAGGGGCCTATGAAGCACAATATCAGTTGCAAATAGCTGCTATTGGTGGAAAGGATTCTATGAGTGGTTCTTTTATGGATCTATCTGTACCTCCTACACTGATTTCTTTCGCCGTTACAACAGAACATATTAAGCATATCTTGTCGCCCCACTTTCACCAAGCTAATCATGCCATTGTTTTAATGCATATACCAGAGAAGAAAGATGGCACACCTAATTGGGATGTGTTCAAATCTCACTGTCATGAACTATATCAATTAAATCTGAATCACTCTATTTACAGTGCCTATGTAGTCGAGCAAGATGGGATTGGGCCTGCCACTGTAAAATCATGCTTAGGTAATCGCTTAGGATGCCTATATGATGCAGAGGTTATAGAAGCACTAGGGCAATCCCTGATTACACCAATGTCTGGAGAAGATACCTTATTCTATCCACTACGAGGTTCTTTACTCATAGAAGTAACCCCAACTGTAGCCGATACCCTCACTTCTAATCCCCATATATACAACATAGCTCGCACTATACAAACACCACATATTATATATAGGGATACTATCATGAATTTACAGAACTTAGAAAACTCCTATGAAAGCACTTTACAACCAATATTTCCTATCTACGCAGATGATAGAGATAACCAAAAAGCAACTAATGCTATCGATATAAGAAAAGATCCTCTCTTCTCCTCTTCCTATGAACACATAAATTCCAAGTATGTTCCCTCTAACACTATATGGAATCGAAGACATCACTATCGTTCCCATACTAAATTAACAGCTCCTAGGGTGGTTATTCCTGTCTTTCCAGGCACCAACTGCGAGTATGAAACAGCCCGTGCTTTTACTGCTTGTGGCGCTAAAGTAACAGAGATTGTAATTTGCAATCGCTCCTCTCAAGAATTAAAGGATTCTATTGAACGTATAAAACGGGCTATCGATCAATCCCAAATCCTATGTTTCCCAGGAGGCTTTAGTGGCGGTGATGAACCAGCCGGTTCTGGGAAATTTATTGCCACTTGTTTTAGAAATCCCTATTTACAAGAAGCATTAGAAACTTTACTTTATAAACGAGATGGACTAGTATTAGGTATTTGCAACGGATTTCAAGCCTTGCTAAAATTAGGCTTATTACCAAGCGGACATATTCAGCCTATAACAGAAACAAGCCCTACTTTAACATACAATACCATCGGTCGTCATATTTCTTGTATGGTCCATACAAAAGTTGTCTCTACCGCCTCTCCATGGCTAATTCAATGTCAGATAGGAGACATCTACACAGTGCCTATTTCACACGGAGAAGGTCGTTTCATTGCCAATAAAGAGCAACTGACACATCTATATACACAGGATCAAATTGCCAGCCAATATGTAGACCCTTATGGACAACCAACCTATGATCCTCGATGGAACCCCAATCAATCTATTGAAAGTATCGAAGGCTTACTGAGCCCTGATGGTAGAATTTTTGGGAAAATGGCGCATATTGAGCGTATTGGGGCTGGAATCTATAAAAATATAGAAGGAACACTATATATGCCTATTTTTGCATCTGGAGTTTCTTACTTTACAGATTAAGTATTCAAATACGTAGGTAACCTATGAAATAATCTGCATCTCAAACCCGTACATTTTGTCCTACCTCAAAGTCATTTAAAACAACTTTAAAATTCAATGAGCCTAGTATTTAACTAGGCTCATTGCTATTAAAACCAACTCATTTTGTCCTATAACCCAAAAAGAGGTTAGTTGATACACTCAACTAACCTCTTTTGCAAAAAAATAGACCAACCGAAGTTGGTCTAAGTGGTGCCGAGGACCGGAATCGAACCGGTACGGTTATTTCTAACCGACGGATTTTAAGTCCGTTGCGTCTGCCTGTTCCGCCACCCCGGCATGGGTGGAATTTTGTGGAGGCGGCACCCAGAATCGAACTGGGGAATAAAGGTTTTGCAGACCTCTGCCTTACCGCTTGGCTATGCCGCCAAAAAAGTGGAGCGGAAAACGAGATTCGAACTCGCGACCCCCGCCTTGGCAAGGCGGTGCTCTACCGCTGAGCTATTTCCGCAAATGGTGCCTCAGGGCAGAATCGAACTGCCGACACACGGATTTTCAGTCCGTTGCTCTACCGACTGAGCTACCGAGGCAAGTAGTGGCGACCCCGATCGGATTTGAACCGACGATCTTCGCCGTGACAGGGCGACATGTTAACCGCTACACCACGGGGCCAATTGACTACTTTGTTAGTATACCCTATTTCCAATATCTCGTCAACACTTTTTTATATTTTTTTCATGTTTTTTATAAAGTTTTTAAAATACTATAGAAAGGCGCTATTTATACAAAGCTTTATAAATAGGATTGTAACCTATCTACATACATAAAATCATTTCGTCATCACTTCAAAGCCCTATAATAAAGTATACTAACTATACGTCTTTTAAAAATGGATTTGTTATACGCTCTATTCCTAAGGAGGAACTCGGTCCATGACCTGGGTATATAGTATACGAACTATCTAACTCTACTAATTTCTTTAATGTCCTCTGCATATCCTCTGCATTGCCATTGAATGTCTTCACTCTACCTATAGTTCCATTAAACAGTGTATCTCCCGTAAATAATGCCTTCTTATAGGCAATGCAAACACTGCCTGCACTATGCCCTGGAGTTTCCCAGATCATAAGTTCAAAAGAGCCTACTGATAAATTTCCTTCACGGAGGGGCAGATACGGTGTCACAAATCGTTCCTTATAAGCTGAAGGCATACGTCGCTTTACACGCAACAGTTCATCATCCTTTGGATGCATATATACAGGAATATCGTAGACATTTACAATCGCATCGACAGCACAAATATGGTCCGCATGTCCATGCGTTATGATAATTCCTGCCGGTTCTGCATCTCCCATTTCTTTCATAATATGCGCCCCATGAAAGCCAGGATCAATAATCAATGCTTGCCCTTTATCTTTTACAATATAGCAATTCGTTTTATACAGTCCTTGTGGCGTTCTTACGATGTCCATCAAATCGTTGATATCCTTTCCCAGTCTTGGCAAAATACCCTCTCCAAAATCCTGGATGTAACAATACTAGCAAAGTAAATAGTTCCAATCTACCTAATAACATATCTATGATACAAACTAATTTTGCCACTGGAGAAAGTATAGTAAGTGTTTCTGTAGGTCCATATGTGCCAAATGCAAGGCCTACATTTCCTAAACTACCTGCTACCAATGGTAATGTATCTCCCACCGATACACCTGTTGCTGCTATAATAACGCAAGAAATACCAAATACAAGCATATATAAAAAGAAAAATTGTTGAGTAATCTGTAGCCATTTATTAGGCAATACATATCCGTTGAGTCGTACCATTTGAACCATATCAGGATGAATCGCTTTTCGCAAATAAGAAATACTACTTTTAGCTAAAATAATGATGCGTATAATCTTAAGACCACCTGCAGTAGAGCCACTGCAGCCGCCAAAAAACATCCCCATAAATAAAACCATCTGACCTAAACTTGGCCATAAGTTATAGTCAACAATGGAAAATCCAGTTCCCGTCTGCATAGAAACAAGGGTAAAGATGGCATCTGAAAAATGTGTTCCCACTATACGACCTTCATCTACTGCCAAAGAAATTAGCACCAATGTAGAACCAATACTTAAAGTTATCAAATATATGCGATATTCATAATCGCGCCAAATCTCTTTAATACCACGTTGCCATACAGATTGATACACCGCAAAATTACCACCTGCCAGTATCATAAATACCGTAAGTATAATAGAGACCGCATAGGAGTCTGCATACCTGAAAAGACTTCCAGTCATAGGCGCAAATCCACCAGTAGCAACCGTGGAGAAAGTTAAATTAATAGCTTCGAATATACCTACTCCTGCCACCCATAACAATAGAGTGCATACAGTAGTAAAAACGAGATAAATACGCAATAAGTTTCCTGCTACAGAACGTATTCTAGGTAGTACAATGCCTGGTCGTGGAACAGATGCTTCTGCCTCAACTAATGATGCCATCCCAGTTCCTAAGTTACGAAGGAAGGAGAGAACTAATACAATCATCCCCATACCACCGATCCAATTAGTAAGTCCGCGCCAAAGAATAAACGCTCTTGGTAATGCACTTACATCATCAATCATAGTTCCACCGGTAGTAGTAATACCTGACACTGCTTCAAATAAAGCTTCAATATAACTATCAAAGATACCACTCAAATAGTATGGCAAGGCCGCGAAAATTGATGCTAATATCCATGTGGAACTAACTACTAAAAATCCATCCCGCAAACTATAGGTATTCGATTTCGTACCAAATCGATATAATATTAAGCCTAATACTCCAGTCATCAAAGAAGTGACAGGGAAAGAATAATATGGAACCCTTTCATCTAAAAGACCAAAGAAAAAAGGAATTAAGATGAATGCAGCTAAAACAAATAAAACTTGGCCTACAACACGCATAATAGTTTGAATGCGCATAGTCAGTCTCCTTTCTTCTTCCTAATCCCTTAATCACTTACATAGGAAAGTAAAGCATTTACATGTTCTGGTAATGTAAAAATAACAATGTGATCCCCTTCTAATAGTAACGTATCGCCTTTAGGCACTATTGTATGTTCATCCCTTACAACAGCACCAACCAAGGCTTTACCTGGAAATCTTAGATCTTTTAAATACTGATTCATCAAAGAGGAAGTCGCAGTAATTTCAATCTCCACAGCCTCTGCCTTAGAGCCTTCAAAGGTAGATATATTAATTAAATTTTCCCCTTCCCGAATCAACCTTAGAATTTGACCAGATGTTAATAGACGAGGTGAAAACGCTACATCAATACCAACTTGTTCCATCAAGGTAATGTATTCTAATCGACCAACTCGTACAAAGGCTTTAGGAACGCCTAGATGTTTTGCTAATAAAGCCACTAACAAGTTTAACTTATCATCATCTGTCAAACAAATAATCACATCATTATCGCTGATTTCTTCGGCTTGTAATAAATCAATATCTGTACCATCTCCATGAATCACAATGGATCGATCTACTTGCGCTGCTAACTTCTCACATCGATCTATGTTTTTCTCGATGACTTTAACATCATATCCATCTTTTTCCAACAATATGGTTAGATTGCGACCTATGAGTCCTGCTCCTATAATAATAACTCGTTGTGTAGGACTCGTTGACTCATGTAGCCAAACCTCAATCTCATCTATACTCTCTTTAGCCCCTAAAAAGAATACATTATCCATATATTCTAGAGTACTTCCCCCATGAGGAATGATCATCTCTCCACCGCGCATGATCCCCACAACAAGAACGTTGGAAGGCAATGTTAAAGAATGCAAGGGAATGCCTGTAATATCCAGATTATTTCTGATTTTAAACTCTGCTAGTCGCACAGCACCGCTGGCAAAATCTTCCACATCAAGAGCTGCCGGTGTCTTTAAGATTTTATATATCTCACGGGCCGTTACCATTTCTGGATTGATAAATAAGTCGATACCAAGTCTTTCTCTAATAGATGCATTGATATTACTTTCATATTCATTATCCCGTACACGAGCAATTGTTTTAGGGATACCTGCTGCCTTCCCTATCATACAAGCTAATATATTGACTTCGTCTGAATCAGTAACTGCAATTAACATCCCAATATCTTCAACACCGATTTCTTGCAACAAAGAGATGCTACTACCATTTCCTTGCACCAGATACACATCGAGATTATTTTCCAGATTTTTAATACGCTCTGGGCTTTTTTCAATTACATATACGTCATGTTCATCTTGTACTAACCGCTGTGCCAAGGAATATCCTACTTTACCAGCTCCTACTACTACAATTTTCATCGTGTAGCCTCCTTATTCAGTTGCATCCGATGTAATATGATCTGCCTCTGCTACAATGGCTTTTCCTTTATCAGTCAATACAGTCCAACCATCTTCTTGCACAATCAATCCCGCTTTCATCAGATGTCCTAGGGCTCGTTTAAAAGCAGCTTTACTAATGTTAAATTTATCTTTGATAATCGGAGCTGACGTAGTATCACCATACGGCATACGACCATGTCGGCCACCTAAATAGGTCATAATGTACGCTCCATCCGTAGCCAACGCTTCTTCTTTGACAGGGCGCATCGAAATATTAATACGTCCATCGTCACGTTTGAAAGTAATCCGTCCTTCTATCATTTCACCCACCTTCAAACTTCTTGTCATTTCACTACGATGCATAAAAGCAATCCAACGTTCTGGTGTAATTAAAAATGCCCCTTCTGATGTCATATTATAAATGGCACCTTTTACAGAATTACCAATTTTCGCCTCTGTGGCCGGTTTAGAAGCACGACGCATTGCATCATCTACATCCATTGATACCGCTAAGCGTCCTGATTTATCACTATATAGTCGTACCCAAACTCGTTCACCATTTTGTGGCCGGCCACGCATTTCTGCATGAGGCATAAAAATCCCACGTTCTGTTCCTACTTCTACGAAGCAACCAAAATTTGTTGTATTAATGACCTCTACATATCCAATTTGCCCTTCTTTCATAGCTGGCAAACGCATACTCGCAGTTAAACGCCCCTTTGGATCTTTGTATAGAAATACTGTAACTTCCTCACCTATTACTACTTCACTAGTTTGTTGATCTTTATGCAATAGAATATCATCATTCGTATTTCCCGTTTGTCCATCTAAAAAAGATCCTTGCTCACTTTGGCGAAGCACTTTTAAGGTTGCAATTGTATTTTCTGATAAGCTTGTTGCCATATTAGACTCCTTCAAAGGATTCTCTCGGTGCATCCTTCCATAATTCTTCTAATCCATAGAAGTGACGATATTCTCCAGAAAACACATGGCAGATAATATCCCCAAAATCAAGGAGAATCCAATCTCCCTCGCGATACCCTTCGCGATGTAATACAGTCATCCCCTGTTCTGCTCCCGCATCTTCAATAGCATCTGCTACACTTTGGGAATGTTTGATATTGTTGGCGGATACCACTAAAAAGTAATCTCCTAGCATGGTTAGTCCTTCCATATCCATAATGGAAATATCTTCACCTTTTTTATCGTATCCTGCTTGGGCTAAAACTTTTACTACCTCTAAAATTTCTTGCTTCTTTTTCATTCTAACTCCTTATCTACTTGTGGGACTTCCTGGCTCTGTAGTCACACCATCTTCATTTTTCCGTTGTATATCATCTTGTACATTCTTATCATCATGTTTCGGTGACTCTCCTATAACAGGTGTCACCTCTCCATCAATAGGGATATCTCCTACTGTGATTCCTACCAATTGTTGTAACTCGATAGGATCGACATTCCAATAGTCAACCCCTTTAATAGTCTCCGGTGATCCTGGCAGAATATACCAACGAACTTTTTCTTTTGGGAAATCTACTACTTTAGTTAACAATCGAATCCCATCCCAAGTGCTTACGTTAGTACTCATATGGCTCCATTGTCGCCACACACGGAAAGCGGTTCCTAGACTAACATGATTTCTTTCTCGCTCAAAAATAGCCTTTAGCAATCGTTCCTGATGCATTGTTCTAGTTAAGGTATTAGTACCATCATCTAAATAGCGCATATACCCATAGGCTGTTTCACTGGTCAAATCTTGATATCCTTGGTGAATATTGATGTCAATTTGCCCCGTTGTATCATCACGATGAACCATAGATTTTTCTACATACAAGCTAGGCGTCCCAAATATATCTAGCATCGAATGAAAGCTATTACGATCTACTACTGCATAGTAGGGAATCGTAATATGAAACATATCCTCCACCACTGCTTTTGTTAACTCTAATCCTCCCTGCGTATACATAGTGTTAATCTGTTGAGGTTCATCATTATGACGATTTATAATTTTGCTATTACTAGGAATCCCAATAATCTGCATTGTCTTTGCATCCATATTAAAAGCTACCAAGTAGATAGCATCTGCTTGTTGCGGTTGACTGGAGTCTACACCAACAATAAGCATATAGGAAGTTTTAATTGAGTTCAAATCTACAGAGGCCGTAGCATTAACAACCGGTAAATTTTGTATTTCATTACTACTTGTATCTGTTGAACTAGCAACTCCTAGTAAACTTCGTATACCGATGATTAGCGCTCCTACCAAAGCGATCGCTACTACTAGAGCAATAAGTATACGACCCCAACGCATTGATTTGCGCTTTGGTCCCACCTTACGTCGTCTTTGTTCTTTCATTTATAATTCCGACCTTTCTAGTAGTACACTATTTCTACCTTGAATTGTATCTGCATGTATAGTAAGACCAAGATCTAACAAGTGCCGAATTGTCCCATCATAGGCTGATACAACTGCTCGATTTAAATTTATAAATGCCAACTGTCTCAATTCGTCTACACCAGGAAAATTACGGTTAGGCTCAATGTAGTCAGCTAAAAATATAATCTTATCTAAGATGCTCATAGACGTGCTACCTAATGTATGTACGCGAATGGCTTCACAAATATCTACATCCACGATCTGAAGACGTAACTTTGCATAGGCAGCTCCTGCTGGACCATGTAAGAGCGCTCCATTGTTCAACATCTCCTGGTCTACTTCTATATGCCCCTCTTTCACTATGTCTTGCATCTCTTGTAATGATGATTCTTTCATCACATCATGTAATAATGCAGCCATGTGCGCTTGGGTTTCATCGATATGATACGTTCTTGCTAACTTTTTCGCCATTTCCACTACACCTAATGTATGTGTAAAACGTTTAGGTGACAATTTTCCTTTTACATGTTCTGTTGCTTTTTCTATTGTTATAGTTTGTATCACAAATCTATACCTTTCTATTTACCTAAAGCTTTGCATTAACTTCATGATCTAAATACATATGCCCCACTATTAACTACCACTAGGGCATATACTACAGAGAATCAAATTTATACACCATACATCTTATGGTCCTTAATATATTGATATACCAATCGTGGTAGCATATATCTTGTGGATAATCCATGTCGCAAACGATAGCGAAGATCTGTAGCCGATAATTTCATTTCAGGTACTTCTAAGATATGAATTCGACTGCCACGTTGACCAAACCATTCAATAGTCTCACCTATATCATCAGTAGCACCAGGCCGAATAGCACCAATAAACTCGCATATATCCAATAGGTCTTCAATATATTTCCAAGAGGGTAAGCTCTGTATTGTATCAGTACCCGCAATAAAGAAAAATTTCGTATTCGCTCCATATACCTCACGAAAATAACGCAGCGTATCAATAGTATAGGACTTACCGTCACGTTTCATCTCCACATCAGACACCACAAAGTTAGGATTATCCAATACTGCTACTTGTACCATGTCCAATCGATGCTTTGCATCAATTACATCAGTATCCTTATGCGGAGGTTCTTTTGCTGGCACAAAAATAACTCTATTTAAATAAAATGCTTCTAACGCCATTTCTGCAATCATCAGATGACCTAAATGAATAGGGTTAAAGGTGCCCCCCAAAATGCCGATTCTCTTTTCCTTATCTACCATATAACCACGCCCCTACACACACTAGACATACCATGAAAATTATAGCTAATACAAGGCCATAGTACTTCCATTCATAAGCGCCTTTAGGCGATTTCATATACTGAAAGTATGCTTTTATATGCACTAGTTTCATCGTACCTGCCCATGGCCATAGACAAAATATTTATAGCTTGTTAAGGCATCTAACCCCATGGGTCCACGAGCATGCAGTTTTTGTGTACTAATGCCAATTTCAGCTCCTAAGCCAAATTCAAATCCATCTGTAAATCGCGTAGATGCATTCACATAGACTGTAGAAGCATCCACTAAGTTCATAAATCTCTCTGCCTCTATTGGTTTTTCTGTAATGATCATTTCAGAGTGTTTTGTACCAAATGTATTAATATGAGCAATAGCATCATCAATGGAAGATACTACTTTGAAGTTCACAATATAGTCATTATATTCTGTAGACCAGTTATCTTCTGTGGCTGTCTTCACTTGCGAAGACAAACTTTGCACTTTTGTATCTCCATATATGGTAACGCCTTTTTCTTCTAACATAGATACAATCTTAGGTCCTAAATCTTGGAATCTCGCTTCATGTAATAGAATTGTTTCCATCGCATTACATACAGATGGTCTTGATAATTTTGCATTTTCTAGCACTTTTAGAGCCATTGATTCATCAGCAGAAGCATCTACATAGCCATGAACAACACCACTACCTGTTTCTATAACAGGAATTTTGCTGTTGTTCACTACAAATTGAATCAATCCTGCTCCACCACGTGGAATCATTACATCAATCCATTTACGTTGTGCTAAGAATTCACCTACAGCTTCTCGCTCAAGAATAGACACTAATTGAACCAGCTCTTTAGGCGCCCCACAGCGTTCTAAGGAACCTTGCATAATGCCTACCATCGCTTCACTTGTGTGGTATGCTTCTTTACCACCACGAAGAATGATGGCATTGCCTGTCTTAATGGCTAAGGCAGCTGCATCCACTGTCACATTGGGGCGTGCTTCATAAATCATGCCAATAACACCGATAGGGATTTGGCGTTTTTCTATACGCAATCCATTGTCTAAAGTTCGAGTTTCTAACACAGTACCAATTGGATCTCGTAAGGTAGCTACCTGACGAACTCCTTCACAAATTCCTTCGATGCGTTCCTTCGTCAAACGAAGACGATCCATCATCACAGATGGAACTCCATTCTCTTTAGCTTGGGAACAATCCATAGTGTTCGCTTCCAAAATAGTTGGGATTGCCGTTTCTAAATCACGAGCAATCTGTTCTAAGATACGATTTTTATCCTCTGAACTTAGCACTTGTCCTGCCATAGAAGCTGACCGTGCTGCTTTACCTAAATTTTCAAAATATGCAGTATATGGATTCATAATTTACTCCTGTCGCAAGACAACTAAGTTATCTCGATGTACCACTACATGATAGGTATCACGAACACCTAGTATAGTAGGAATATCCTGTGACTTATGTCCTTTAATCTTTAGTAAATCAGAAAGATTAAAGTTTACAATACCACGGGCAATTTCTTCTCCATCGTGAACGATAGATATGGTATCCCCTTCTTCAAATTGTCCTTCAGCAGATAAAATACCTACTGGTAAAATACTAGATCCATTAGTGAGTAATGCATCACGACATCCCTTATCTACATGAATGGTACCTTGCAAACGTGTGCCAAATGCCATCCACCGCTTTTTAATTTGCGGTACATCACGATGAGGCCAGAAGTGCGTGCCTCGTTCTTCTCCATTCATAATAGCTTTAATGCTATCTGAATGATCCCCAGAGGCAATAACCATATGAACACCAGAATTTGTCGCAATATGAGCAGCTTGTATCTTTGTATACATACCACCTGTACCTAAAGAGGAACCAGCTCCACCTGAAATTTCATAAATATAGGGTGTTAATGCCTCTACTTCGTGGATTAATGTAGCATTTGGATCTGTAGATGGATTAGCCGTATATAACCCTTCGATATCAGATAAAATAATCAATGCATCTGCATCAATAATACTGGCAATGTTAGCAGATAATGTATCATTATCACCAATTTTAAATTCATCAATAGCCACCACATCATTTTCATTAATAATAGGAATCACACCTAACCCAATGAGGGCCGTCAATGTATTCCTTAAATTTAGATAATGACTGCGTTTCACCGTATCTTCCCGTGTTACCAAAATTTGTCCTACTGTATGTCCATACTCAGCAAATAGTTTTTCATACATATGTAGTAAAATCCCTTGTCCCACAGAAGCAGCTGCTTGTTTCAAGGCAATATCATCAGGCCTAGATGTAAACCCCAATGAGGGAAGACCTGCGGCAGTAGCCCCAGAAGAAACTAAAATCATTTCTTTCCCTGCATTGGCTAAATTACAAATTTGGCGGACTAACACTTCCATTTTATCAATATTAATTCGTCCATTTGCATGCGTTAGTGAACTTGTCCCTACTTTAACAATCACACGTTTCGCCTGTCGTAACTCTTCTCTCATCGCTTCACCTCATCTAAATTGATTATCTTGGCAATTCAATTTTTGGATCTTTTGCTTTTTTGTACAACACACCATTATGTCCTATAATTTGTACTAATTCTGCGCCTAACATATCTGCTAAGTCTGGCAAAATTTCTTTTGGGTCTTCTAAGCAGTTATTTAATACTTTTACTTTAATTAATTCACGCTTTGTAATGGCTGCTCTTGCACTATCGATAACTGGATTTTCCAATCCTCCTTTACCAATCATAACCACTGCTGGCATAGTACTGGCCAAAGCACGCAAATATCGTTTTTGCTTTCCTGTCATTCTATCTCCTAATCATGGAATGTAAATCGCTGTTCCCCGATGACTACTTCATCACCATCTTGGATGCCACGTTTTTTCAATTCCGCATCTAAATCCATGTATCGCCAAATTTTTTGGAATCTTCGTAGAGCTTGCTCATCATCAAGATTTGTCATAGCCACCAATTTTTCAATACGGGAGCCACTAATAATGTAGGATGCATCATCGCCACGAGTGATAACGAAGTCTGTGTCAGGTTTTGCTTCATAGTATACAGTGTCATCCACTACTTCTGGCTCTGGTACATAATTTTCCACATAGTACCACGCACGTTCTACTAAAGCTGGCAATCTTTCTCCAGTCAATGCATTCACCGCAAATACTTCGTAGTCTTGATCTACAAAGTATTTTGTCACTCTTGACAACGTTTCTTCATCTTGTAACAAGTCTGTTTTGTTCAATACAATTAATTGTTTTTTCTTGCTTAATTTTTCGCTATATTTGGCTAATTCTTCGTTAATTTTATGGAAATCTTCGATAGGGTCACGACCTTCTAATCCAGATACATCCAACACGTGTAACAGAATATTACTACGTTCTACATGGCGCAAGAAGGAATGTCCTAAACCAATGCCTTCACTAGCCCCTTCAATCAAACCTGGAATATCTGCCATAACGAAGCTTTTACCTGGTGCTACAGATACTACCCCTAATACTGGTGTTAAGGTAGTAAAGTGGTACGCAGCCACTTCTGGTTTTGCAGATGACACTTTACGGATGATTGAAGATTTACCCACGCTTGGGTATCCCAATAATCCCACATCAGCTAACACTTTTAATTCAAGGTTTAACCAACGTTCTTCACCTGGTTCACCTTTTTCAGCAAAAGTTGGTACACGATTGGAACTGTTTTGGAACCGAGCATTGCCACGACCTCCTCGACCACCTTTGGCAACCATGTAAGTTTGTCCATCTTCCACTAAATCCGCCATTAATTTACCAGATTCTTCATCTGTTACCGTTGTTCCCAAAGGAACAGAGACAATTAAATTTTCAGCGCCACGGCCATGTTTGTTGGCACTTTGTCCAGCACCACCAGTATCGCCTTTGAATTGACGTTTGTATCTAAAATCAACAAGTGTATTGATATTTCTGTCAGCTTTTAAAATGATGTCAGCACCTTTGCCGCCATCGCCACCATTCGGTCCCCCTTGTGGTACATATTTTTCTCGACGGAAACTACTCATGCCGTTACCGCCATCTCCCGCTTTCACTAATATACGGGCACGATCTATAAACATATTTTTATCCTCTAGCCCTATAGATAGAGCGGCCGAAGCCGCTATATCATAGAGTTTTTACAATTTCTAAAGCTCGATCCAATTGCACATCTTGTTTCGGATTTATTTTGGACGGCTCTACTAATTCGTCTGGTTCAATACCAATACCATCAATCACTCTATCATTTGGTGTGTGATAGCGAGCAATAGTAATCTTTAAACCTTCTCCATTTAAACCTTGTATAACACTTTGTACTGTACCTTTTCCATAACTCTTAGTACCAACAATAGTACCTGATTTCGTATCTTGTACAGCACCAGCAATAATTTCAGAAGCGCTCGCAGAATTGCCATTAATCAGCACAACTAATGGTAACTGCTTGTGCTCTCCATCAGACATATACATTTTTGGCGTACTATGTCGTGTTTTTACTGTCACAATTGGCCCCTTCGGAACCACATATTGACCGATCCCTTGTGCCGTTGTTAATAAACCACCTGGGTTATCTCTGAGATCAAGAATTAACCGTTCCATACCTTGTGAAAGTAACTCTTCGTAGGCAGTTTGAAACTCTCCTACTGTTTTTTCTGCAAACTGAGATATGCGAATATACCCAACACCTGGTTCTACCATACGACTTTTAACAGTAGGCATAACAATCGTTTTTCGCTCAATCTTAACATCTTGAGTTTCACCGTCACGTACAATACGAAGCACCACAAATGTACCAGCCTCACCTCGAATATGCGTTGCTGCCTCTTCTCGTTTAATTTCTGAGACTGGCACTCCGTCGATGGCAATGATTTCATCACCCTTTTGCAACCCAGCAGCCTCCGCTGGTTGGCCTTCCATCGTAGCGCCAACTTTGAGCTTGTTCTCTTCCGATACATCTAGAAGTAGACCAATTCCACTATAGGTAGAAGAAGTATGCATCTCCAATTCTTTCATTTCTTCTTGATCCAAATAGGAGGTATGCTTATCATTCGTACCTTTTACTAACCCTTTTAACATGCCTAAAAAGAGCTCTTCCTTTGGTGGCTCATCCATAGCCATTCGTGTAGTTAAAAAGTATGTATAGGAAAATTTTGCAAATCCTAAGGGAGATCCTGAAATATACCAGAAAAAAGCTGTTAGAACCATGAATGAAGACGCAATTGCTATAACAATACCAAGTGCAATAAGCTTTACCTTACTCCATTGTGATACCTTGTTTGCTAGTCCCATTCCCTCATTAGTATGAGGATACGGAGGCATAGGTGCCCCCGTATATTCATTTACATCGTTCCAAGATGAATTTGTCTCTTGTTCTTTCATGGCAGCCTCTATAAGTATCCCATTGGATCATGAGGTTCACCATTGATACGCACTTCAAAATGAAGATGTGGACCTGTAGAACCACCAGTATTACCGGAGTATGATACTACTTGACCTTTAGAAACGGTTTGACCTGCACTGACTGCGACTTCACTATTATGAGCATATAAAGTAGACATACCATTACCATGGTCAATGATAACTGTGTAACCATACCCACTAATCCAACCTGCTTCTACTACAACACCACCATCAGCAGCATGTACTGGCGTACCTTCGTCAACACCAAAATCAGTGCCCGCATGTAAACGACTTGTACCATAGATTGGATGAATACGCCAACCAAAATCAGAGGTAATTGGAGCGTTAACTGGTGCAGCCAATTGACCAGTACCTTGTACCCACGTGGTAGCTTCTGATGAGCTGCCACCACCGCCAGAACTGCCTGCTGCATTAGCCGCTGCCGCACGTTCTGCCGCACGTTGTTGTAACATCGCTGTAATACTTGCAGAAGAAGCCATCAATTCATTATACGCCCGTTCTGCTGTGTCGCGGTCATTCATAGCTTTTTCTAATACAGCTTGACGTTCTGCTTTTTTCTTATTGATAAGATCTTCTTTTTCTTGTTTTACTTTTTCAAGTTCCAATACTTTGGCACGATCTTCTTCAAGCTTTGCTTTTTTACTAGCAATTTCTTCTCGCTCTACCTTAATTGTATTAATTAATTCTGTATCGGAATGAAGAATGCGTTTTAACATCTCCATACGATTTGCAAAATCACTAAAGTCTTTAGAACCAATCACCACATCTAGATAACTAAGTCGACCATTAATATAAATGTCACGCACTCGTTTATAGAATACTTTTTCTCGAGCTTGAAGTTTATCTTGCGCCGCTTTTAATTCTGCTTCCGTTTTTGTGATCTCTTGGTCCAATTTAATACGGTCAGCTTGAACTTGTTTTAATTCAGCTGTGGCTGTATCTAATTCAATTTGTATAGCATGTAACTGTTCATATACGGTACCAATGGTTTTTTCTGCTTCCGACTTTTTATTCGCTTCATCTGTCATCTGTTGTTGAATATTTGACAATTGATTCGTCAAGTCTTCGTCTTCTGCATGATACCAATACGGTGTAGCCATCATAAGAGAACCGCATAGTAAACCAGCCACTAGTTTAACTGTTTTTCTATCCATGAGTTCCTACACTTTCATATATTGTTTTAACGAAATAGTACTACCGATAGCACCCACAATAATACCAACACCTACTAATCCACCAGATAGCTGATAAATAAATGGCATTAATGGTACCAATGGCATAAATGCAAAGTTAGCAACTACTTGAGCCGTCACATATTGATAGAACTGCCATGTAGCAAGACCTGCAATGATACCACCAATAGCACCTAAGAACATACCTTCTAATAAGAATGGCCAACGGATAAATCCATTCGTAGCACCCACATATTTCATGATTCCAATTTCTTTACGACGCGCAAACACAGTCAAACGAATTGTATTGGAAATAATAAATAATGTTGCACCCGCTAAGAATCCAATCAAGATAATTCCACCGATACGAATAATCTTTGTCACTTCAAAAATTTGCTCAATTACATCTTGTCCATAATGAGCACTCTCTACTTCAGGATATTTAGAAACTAATTCTGCTGTAGATTTAACTTGATCTGGAGTATTGAACGTCAACACATATGATGTAGGTAGTGGATTATGTCCATCTAGAGAGTCCACTAATTGTTGTTGTTCTCCCAAACGTTCTTTAAAGCGCTTCATAGCTTCATCTTTGGTAACAAATTCAATCTCCTTTAAGTCTGGCAAAGCTTTTAGTTTTTTGCCTAATTCCATCACTTGTGGTGTTGTTAAATTATCTTTCAAATAGATACTAATTTGTACTTGGCTTTCTAAATGGGATGCTAAATTATTTAAATTCACTACCCCACAAGCAAATACACCTAAAATAAACAATGACAATGCCACTGTGGAAATAGATGCCAATGACATCAATCCATTACGTCGCATAGACTTAATGGCTTCTTTTATAAAATAGATAAATGTTCTAATTTTCATGGAATTCGGCACCTCTCATTTGATCACTCACTACACGGCCATTTTCTAAGGCAATTACGCGTTTATTCAAATATGACACCATATCCATATCATGAGTCACCATGACAACCGTTGTGCCAGAATTATTAATCGCTTTGAATAAGTCAGAAATATCACGACTCGTTTGAGGATCTAAGTTTCCTGTAGGCTCATCCGCAATGAGTACTAATGGTTTGTTGACAATAGCTCTAGCAATAGCTACACGTTGTTGCTCACCACCACTTAGATCTTGTGGTAAATCGTTAGCTTTATCACTAAGTCCAACTAAATCAAGAACATTCAACACTTTATCTTTAATAACTTTTGGTTTTTCTTCAATAACTTCCAAGGCAAATGCAACATTTTCAAATACTGTTTTAGATGGCAATAAGCGGAAATCTTGGAAAACAATACCTAGTTTTCTACGCAAGTATGGTACTTTGCTCGACTTGATACGCGTTACATCTACATCATTTACAAAAACCGTTCCCGAATCAGGTTTTACCTCATGTGAAAGAAGTTTAATAAATGTGGATTTACCCGCACCAGAGTGTCCACAAACTAGTACAAATTCCCCTTTTTCAATATGAATGGATACGTCCTCTAAAGCGACTGAACCATTATCATACACCTTATGAACATTTCTAAATTCAATCATTCTATCCTTCCCTTCTATTTTCTCCCTATACCGCGTTTGGTAGCAGCCACAATGTCCGCAGCCGTTAATCCATATTTAGCCATCAACTCTTTTGGCGTACCAGATTCACCAAAGGTATCTTTTACACCTACAAATTCCATAGGTACTGGAGCTTCTTTTACTACCACTTCTGCCACAGCACTGCCTAAGCCACCGATAATATTATGTTCTTCAGCTGTAATAATTAATCCCGTTTCTTTCGCTGCTGCTACAATTGCATTTGTATCAACTGGCTTAATAGAAGCCATGTTGATAACTCGTGCAGAAATACCTTCTGCTTCTAGTTGCTGCGCTGCTTCTACAGCTGGACCTACTAAGGCACCACATGCAATAATGGTAGCTTCCTTACCGTCCCGTAATTTCTGTGATTTACCTGGTACAAATGTGTATCCCTCTGGCGTTACATCTTCTACACTCGCACGGCCTAATCGTACATATACAGGACCTTTATACTCAGCTGCCCATGTAATAACTGCTTCTGTTTCTGCTGCATCAGCCGGTACTACTACCGTCATATTAGGCACTGTACGCATACAAGAAATATCTTCTAAACTTTGATGGGTCGCACCGTCTTCACCCACTGTAATACCAGCATGAGTTGCACATACCTTTACATTTAATTTAGGGTAGCATACAGCATTACGCACTTGTTCAAAAGCACGCCCTGTAGCAAACATAGCAAAGGAAGATACGAAAGGCACTTTTCCTGCTGCGGCTAAACCAGCACCCACAGAAATTAAATTTTGCTCTGCAATCCCTACATTAAAGAATCGCTCAGGGTATACTTTTTTAAATTCATCAGTTTTTGTAGATTTTGATAAATCTGCATCTAATACAACAACATCTTTGTTCGTAGCGCCTACTTTAACTAACGCTGTACCATATGCTTCACGAGTCGCTTTTCCCATGATTACACCTCCAACAATTCAGCAACAAATTGATCACATTCTTCTTGTGATGGTGCTTTACCATGCCAACCTGCTTGGCCTTCCATAGCTTGTACACCTTTGCCTTTTATAGTATTCATAATCACCATAGTTGGTTTATCTGTCGTTGCTTTTGCTTCTGTAATAGCCGCATGCAATGCCTCTACATCATGTCCATCTACAACAATGACATGCCAACCGAAGGCTTTGAACTTTTCATCAATTGGCAATGGACTCATAACTTTCGTAATGTCTCCATCGATTTGCAATCCATTAAAATCTACGAACGCCGTTAAGTTAGACAATTTGTAATGAGCTGCAAACATAGCTGCTTCCCATACTTGCCCTTCTTCTATTTCTCCATCTCCTAAAACGGAATATACACGGTACGATGCACCATCAATTTTCCCTGCTAATGCCATACCACAAGCTGCAGAAATCCCTTGTCCCAAAGAACCTGTAGACATATCTACACCTGGAATATATTTCATATCTGGATGACCTTGTAAAATATGGTCAATTTTACGCAAGTTTAATAATTCTTCTGTTGGAAAAAATCCTTTTTCCGCCAATGTTGCATACAAAGCTGGTGCAGCATGTCCTTTCGATAAAACAAAACGATCACGATTTGGATCTTTTGGCTCATTAGGATTCACATTCATCTCTTGAAAGTATAACAGACTCATCACATCAGCAATGGATAAGGACCCACCTGGATGACCAGATTTTGCTGCTGTTACAGCTTTCACGATGTTTACACGAATCGCTTTTGCTTTTTCTTGTATCAATTGTTTTTGTTCAAGTGTTAACATACTATACCCTCCCGTGTTATACACAATTTTAAGGTAAATTATTTATCATGCAGCATGCCAATTGCAATGCGAGCATTCTCTAAGGCAGTTCTTCGTAATTCATGGATATTTTCTAATACAGTTTCTGTGAAAGTTTTTCGGTCCAACGCTTCCACTGTACGCGCCACAATAGGTTCTACTTCTAATGTATGTAAATCACCTATTGGATCTTCACCAATCATATGAAGAAAGTTTAAAATTTTAGGGTCATAAGAGATCCCTAAACAAGGTGTTTCCATTAACGCACTAAATACTAATGCATGGAGTCGTACGCCTATCATGACATCCGCACAACTACTCAACGACAATAACTCTGTCGTAGTATAGGAATCAGCCAAAACCGTCGAAGTAACTGTCATACGTTTGGCAATGGCTTCAGCCTCTATCGTATCCTCTCTATGTTGCATCGGAATGAATACAATTTGGGCATCCTTGGCTATCTGAATTTTATCGAGAGCTTCAGCCAATATAGTTTGATACTCTGTACAATCTTTCCAAGCACGTACAGACACCCCCACAATAGGTCGGTCAAAGTCGACACCATAGGCCGCTAATATTTCACGACCTGACGTGGTATCCACTGGATGCATTCCTAGCACCGCATCAGCCGTTACAGTAATCGGTACATTATGAAGACCTAGTGAAATCAACTCTTCTTTCGATGCATAGTCACGTACAGTAATCATAGACACTTGATTCAGTACACGTCCAACTGTAGTACGAGCTAACGATTTTCGCAGAGGTCCAATACCTTGTGCATAAATCATCACTCGCTTTCCCAACATATTGGCTAAGCTAATAATACTTAAATAGTAGTAAAGGCTCCGAGTGCTCGTTACATCTTGTAACAAGCTCCCCCCACCACTGATGAGCATATCGCAAGAATACACAGCTTGGTATATCTTCCACATATCGAAGCGGCCAATGGCTTTCACTTTGTGAGTATTCATAGTTTCTACTGGGTTTCCAGAGATTACGGTAATATCAGCTTGTGGTTCTAGTTCCAATAATGCTTGTAAGATAGCACTTAATAACGCTTCATCTCCGGCATTACCGAATCCATAATAGCCGGAAATGAGTATCTTACACATGATGATCACCTCTGGACTGGTACCATCGAATACCATATCCTAAAAAGCGGAATGCAATAATGGCTAACACACCTATAGCAATACCTAATAAGATTCCATCATATCCACGTGCAATTGACATATAGACAGGAGTTCGTAAATGGCAGAATGTTTCTACCATGGAAGCAATACCAATCACTGCCGCCACAGATAAGACAAAATGCAAGACCATAGGAATGCGTTTTCCTACAGCATAGGCTGCCAACATAAATGCTGGATGTCCAATTAAAAACTCTTTTTCACGCGGTCGAGCATACATAGTATTTTCTAAGAAACGTCGCAATGCAAGTTCCCAAGATGGCACTGGTACACCCGCTGTATGACCACTACGACCTACAAAGACATAGGCTACCACAGCCAAAGCACCAACAATTAATAAACTATAGACTTTAATATCAATTTGAACAAACTCTGTAATGAATGTTTTTACATCCCTAACGGAAGAAATCGTTCTTCCTTTCCAAATTGGAAAACGCTGTAAATAGGCAATAGCCGTTAATATCACAGGTGCCACAAACGTTAGTTTTACACCATGGAATAAAGCAAACTCCATAAAGAACTGTGTACTTCCCAATAATGCAGCAATACTTATGCCTCCAATGGCAGCAATAGCAGCTGCTACGAGTAGGTACACAATAGCTTCTATAGTACTTCTCCAGGGAGATAATCCTTCATGACTACGTTTTGACCAACAGTCCAACACTAGCGTCATCGCCAATACAGGTGCTGCAATAGCCGCAACCAATGCCCAAGCCGTAACAATTTTCGTTCCCGTTGTCATCAAGTAGATTCCTACTGATAGCAATACACCTACTACGAATATACCGAATAGGTAGGATCTACGCAAACGTATAAATTGCCCTAATGTTAACATGCCTAAACTAATAACTCCCGTCATAGTCAACACTCGTAGTAGTGTATTTGGTGTATATACTGGATATATAGAAGCTTCTCCAATAGTAAAGCCCCGTTCCTCTAATCGTTCCGTCACACTCTTTGCGACAAATAAAGTAGTTTCCAAAGCTGTTCGATTATCAACACCTTGTTCATAAAGTGGGAAAAGATTATATCGAATGTTGCGTTCAATATCGCTAATATAAAACCATTGTATAAGCTCACCTGGAGTTAATTTCCTAACTTCTTCTTTAGATACAGAATATAGCCTTCCCACCTTATAATGGTTAGCATTTGCCATCTCTAAAAAGCCTGCTTGTGGAAAGTATTGCAACTGATTTATCGCTTCTATCCCCACAAGTGGAATATTACGTTGTTCCAGTTGTTCTAATGTACGATCTGCATGAAGGGGGTATCCTAAGGCTTCCTTACCTACAAAGACCATTCCCGTCACACCTTGTATCCCATCAATACGTCGGAATACATGATCCACATCTTCCACAGTCACACCTTTGTAATTAGTAGGACGTACGATTACATGGAAACCTAAATCAGATACTTCTTGTGCCTGCAATCGCGAAATTCCCAAATTCATATCTTTCAAAGAATCACTTGGTACAGCTAATCCTATCATAGGTCCTATAGATGTTTCTATGACATTAACTTTATCCGCCCCTAAACGACGCACCAAGTCTTCTTGTACTTCTTTAAAGTATGCTTCTTTTCCAGTGATAGCTCCTATATAGGTCATCCCTGGCTGTCCACCTACAACCTGCATTTGCTCTAAATCATTCACATCATAGATACGAATATGGCCTGCATCTTTTTCTTTCTGCAGCGTTCTATCATAAATAGCCAATGCGGTGATTCCAGACTCTTTAGCAGCTTTCACAGCATCCGTGAAAGACCGTTTTTCATACGAATTAGATCGAATCAACCCATCATAATCAATGATGTTCTCAACTCGTTCTTGTTCTACCTCTATTAGGTGCCGTTCACGCACTAATATAAGTCCACTCACTATACCAATCGCTAGGAAGGCAAGGAGAATCCATGTATATATGGATAGTTTTTTATGTGGTTTCATTATTCCTCCTATGGTTCGACAGGATGTACATACACATGAATTTCTTCACGCCCCGTTTCTACCCGATCCAAAACGACTGGAATTGGAAAATCATTAAAGTTATACACCGGAATCGATTTTACAGCTCCATTAGATAATCCATGTAAACTAGAGCCTCCGATTGAAAGCTTTTCTGTAGCAAATTGTAAGGTATTCCCTTCAATCTCCAGTTGACCTTGTAAGATCAATTTACCACTTAAAAACCCACCTACATTGATGTGACCTTCCATAATCACGCCTCGATTTGTAACTTCTACTGTTTCAATTGTTAATGCGTTAGCATTTTTATCAGACAAACGTTGTTCAATAACCTGCTTTAAATCATCCTGATGAATCACAGCTTCTATATGACCTTTTCCTAGATTTGTAAACTGTAACCTTTGGTTCATATACAAGTCGGTAGGCGATACTTTCATTTGGCGTAAATCAAAATGCAATCGCTGTACACGTAGTTGACCTAAAGCAACACCATCTAAATCACCTCTAAACGTGTCAATGTCACCAAAGGCAAGTTTGATTCCTGGAGATGATTCCACTCGCAATGATTGTCCTTCCGGATGTAATCTGTCTTGCAAATGTGATTCTAACTGTTCACTAGCCAATCTTGGTAACAACAATGAAGATCCGCCTATCACGATACCAATAATAGCCAAACATACAACAATTGTTTTAAAAAAGAAATTTCTCACTGTCACTCCATTATATTGATAAATTCGCTTCTTTCTTTAAAAAGCCTTCCATAAATTGATCTAAATTACCATCCATGACAGCTTGTACATTACCTGTTTCCACGCTTGTACGATGGTCTTTTACCATATTATATGGGTGGAATACATAGGAACGAATTTGACTGCCCCACTCAATCGCTTGGTATGTACCACCTAATTGTTCCTTTAGTTCTGCTTGTTTTTCAAGCTCTAATTCAAACAACTTAGCTCGCAATAATTTTAAACATTGCTCACGATTCTGAATTTGAGACCGCTCACTTTGACACTGCACAACGATACCTGTAGGAATATGAGTCATACGAACAGCGGAGTCCGTTTTATTAATGTGCTGTCCACCTGCACCACTGGCACGGTACGTATCTACCTGTACATCCTTCATGTCCAAATTAATCTCCACAGTTTCATCAATTTCAGGCATCACATCTACAGCACAGAATGATGTATGTCGGCGCGCTGCTGAATCAAATGGAGAGATACGAACCAATCGATGTACCCCTTTTTCTGATTTCATGTAGCCAAAAGCATTTTCACCCTTGATCAGGAATGTAGCACTTTTAATGCCTGCTTCATCACCTACTTGTTCATCCATAAGGGAAATACTATATCCTTGTTTCTCTGCCCACCGCAAATACATGCGAATCAACATAGAGCACCAGTCTTGCGCTTCTGTACCACCTGCACCAGCATGAAATGTTAAAATGGCATTATTTTTATCATATTCACCACTTAGTAACAACAAAACTTCGCGATGCTCTACTTCTTCGGTCAATTGCTTTACGATGGTTTCCAGTTCACTCTCCATAGAAGTATCTTCCTCTTCTATAGCCATCTCTAACATCAATTTCGCATCTTCAATGTCCGTGACTAGCTTTTTATAGCCTTCTACGGCATCTTTCAACTGTGTTGCTTCTTGCGAAATATCACGAGCAGAATCTGGATCATTCCAAAATTCTGGATCGCTCATTTTTATATCTAGTGTGAGGATACGTTCTTCTTTTTGAGCGATGTTAAAGTGAATCCCTCATTCCAAAAATACGCTCCTCTAAATTGTCAATAGGACCTTTTAAGTCTTCTAACAATTCTTTCACCTCTTTCTATAGTACAATAAAAATGGCCACACAGGAGATGGTATCACCTCGCTGTGGGCCATGAAAGTCTAGTCTACGTTTTGTGGTTCCAACACGTCTTCATGGTGGGTCTTAGCATCAGCTAGATGATCAACCGGTTCTTCTTCTGCTATTGTTTCCACATTAATTTGGATTCGGTATAAATACATAATCGTATCATCCGTAATAGCTTCTTTCATACGTTCAAACATGTCAAAGGCTTCAAATTTATACTCTACTAATGGATTTTTTTGTCCATAAGCACGCAATCCAATGCCTTCTTTTAACATATCCATAGAATCTAAATGTTCCATCCATTTGCTATCCACAACTTTTAGCATAATTGCTTTTTCTAGTTCTCGCATATTCGCTTCACCAATCATGGCTTCTCGTTGTTCATACTCACGATGTGCAATATCAATTAGATGTTCTTGTAATTCAGCGCGACCAAATTCTTCCATTTGTTCTACTGTTAACATACCTGGCTCTAAGAAATAAATTTCTAGGTGTTTCAATAAGCCTTCGTAATTCCATTCTTCTGGATATAGTTTTTCGTCTGCATACTGGTTCATAGAACTGATAATGAGGTTATCTACCATATGCAAAATTGTGTCTCGCAAGGATTGATTATTCAAAATCAAGCGACGTTGTTCGTATAATACTTCCCGTTGTTGATTCATAACATCATCATATTCCAAGATATACTTACGAATATTAAAGTTATGATTTTCTACTTTTTTCTGTGCTCGTTCAATAGATTTCGTAATCAAGGAATGTTCGATTGGTTCATCTTCTTCCATTCCTAATTTATCCATCATACCAGCAATGTTATCGGCTCCGAAAATACGCATTAAATCATCTTCCAAGGACAAGAAGAATTGAGAAGATCCGTTATCTCCTTGACGACCGGAACGGCCTCGAAGCTGATTATCGATACGACGACTTTCATGTCGTTCTGTACCTAAAATGTGCAAGCCACCTAGTTCAGCCACTCCTTCTCCTAAGGAAATATCTGTACCACGACCCGCCATATTGGTAGCAATGGTTACCATGCCATACTGACCAGCATTGGCAACGATTTCGGCTTCTTGTTCATGATGTTTCGCATTCAATACGTTATGTGGAATGCCCGCTTTTGTCAGCATATCACTCAGCATTTCAGATTGTGTAATCGACGTAGTCCCCACCAAGATAGGCTGACCTGTTTTATGGCGTTCTACTACATCGCGTACAACAGCACGATATTTTGCTGCTTTAGTTTTGAAAATAAGATCTGGCATATCAATACGAGCCAATACTTTATTTGGTGGAATTTCATATACTTCCAATCCATAAATATTATTGAACTCTTGTTCTTCCGTCTTCGCTGTACCAGTCATGCCAGATAATTTTTCATACATACGGAAATAGTTTTGGAACGTAATAGATGCCAATGTTTGGCTTTCACGTTCTACTTTTAAACCTTCTTTTGCTTCAATAGCTTGATGCAATCCGTCAGAATAACGACGACCAAACATAAGACGTCCAGTGAACTCATCGACGATAACAACTTCGCCATCTTTCACCACATAATCTTTATCTCGCTCCATCATAGCATAGGCACGAAGAGATGCGCTCAGCAAATGATTCAACTCCAAGTTAGAGGAATCATATAAGTTTTCAATGTGTAGCATTTTCTCAACTTTAGTAATCCCCTCTTCTGTAGGAGCTATTGTTTTTTGTTTTTCATCAATTGTATAGTCTTCATCTTTTACAAGATGCGGCACAATTTTAGCTAACTCATAATAACGTTCTGTAGAGCGTTCACCTGGACCAGAAATAATCAACGGTGTACGGGCTTCATCAATCAAAATAGAGTCCACTTCATCCACAATTGCATAGTTTAAAGGTCGTTGCACCATTTGATCAGCATGCACTACCATGTTGTCACGTAAATAGTCAAAGCCAAATTCATTATTTGTACCATATGTAATATCAGAAGCATAAGCTTGTTTACGTTGGTCATAATCTAAACCAGCCACAATAAGACCCGTTGATAAGCCCAAGAAATTATACAGTCGACCCATCCATTCGCTATCACGACGCGCTAAATAATCATTGACAGTAACAACATGAGCACCTTTTCCTGATAATGCATTTAAGTACACTGGTAATGTAGCTACTAATGTTTTACCTTCACCTGTACGCATTTCAGCAATATTACCGCGATGCAACACTACACCACCAATCATTTGCACATCAAAATGACGCATCCCCAAAACACGTTTAGAAGCTTCGCGAACAACTGCAAAAGCTTCTGGCAAAATATCATCTAATGTTTCACCTTCTGCCAATCTTGTTTTGAACTCTTCTGTTTTTGCTTTCAATGATGCATCACTTAATGCTAACATGGACGGTTCTAATTCGTTAATTTCATCTACGATCAATCGAATTCGTTTAATTTCTTTAGCATTTTTATTTCCTAGTAGTTTTTGTATAAAACCAAACAACTATATCAACTCCTTATATTAGTGGAACGAATTTCTTTTCAATACTATGTATCTAGATTATTATAGCCTACTAGAGAGTAATAGTCAAAAAAAGAACTGATATTAACAATAATATCAGCCCTTTTTTTGCTATGCCTATGGAATTATAACTATATGAAATCAGTTAACCCACTTCTGGCTCTAGCAAACCATATTTTCCATCATGACGTCGATAGACTACATTCATGGTTTCAGTATCATCATTGAAGAACATAAAGAAATCATGTCCTAATAAATTCATTTGTAAAATAGCCTCTTCCACACTCATAGGACGTACTGTAAAATGTTTCCGTTTTACCACTTCTAATTCTTTTTCTTCTTGTACAGGTTCTACAGGTGCTATATCAATATGGAATCCAGTTTCCTTGCGGAATCGTTTTGCCAATCGAGTTTTGTGTTTATGTATTTGACGAATAATTTTATCTACTACTAGGTCGATGGCTGCATACATATCAAGATTGCTTTCAACGCCTCGCAACACTACACTTTCTACAAAACAAGTTACTTCTACTTTGCGCTCTTCTTTTTCTAAGGACAATAACACTTGAACTGTTACTGGTGTTTCGAAATAACGAGATAACTTTTCCAACCGTTTTTCAATATATTCACGTAACGCTACTGTTACTTCAAGATTTTTTCCTCGTACCGATAATTTCATAGTACTCACCCTTTCTTATATTGCATATATTATGGTTGTATTTATAGTATTCGCCGTAAGATGAAAAACTCCTTTAATTTAGGTTATATATTTTTGTTAATAGTAACACTAGCAACAAAAAAAGACTTAGGAATATTCCTAAGCCTTTTCTTGATATTATGCTTTATATACGTTAGCCGCTTGAAGACCACGGTTGCCATCTACAATTTCAAATTCTACTTGTTGTCCTTCAGATAAGGACTTAAAGCCATCTTCTTGGATTGCAGAAAAATGTACGAATACGTCGCTACCATCTTCTCTTTCAATAAAGCCATAACCTTTTTCTGCACTGAACCATTTTACTTTCCCAAGCATGATAATTCCTCCTACCTTTAATACTGCAAGCGATTTAGATTATCTAAATCTTGCTTTCATGTTATCACTATAAATGTATGGTGTCAATCAAATTTTAACTTTATTTTCAAGTATTTTCTATATTGATATAATTCATTAGCATTATTATTCAATTATGCTAATTTTACT